>JBAVTM010000001.1:0-1995 GCA_049696195.1 Desulfuromonadaceae bacterium
CCCCGCCGGCCTGAAGAGGAGGGTATGGGAAGCTCCCTTGAGCAGAATGTCCGTCAACGTCCCGGTTAACAGGTTGTCCTGGGTGTAGTTTGGCCGGTCAGCCTTGAGGACCATGACATTTTCCGGGCGAATGCCGACCACGCACGGGGCGCCCGGTTCAGTGGCCCGACCGAATGACGCCCCCGGTGGGACCGTCAACTCCGCCTGCAATGAAGCGCAGGTGACCTGCAGTGCATCTCTGGAACGTGTCCGTACCGTGCCGGGGAAGAGATTCCTGATGCCGAAAAACCTGGCGACCGCGATATCGGCCGGCTTCTCGTAGACACCCCGCGCCGCTCCTGTCTGCCTGATGACGCCATTTATCAGCACCGTCACCATGTCGCCGAGGAAAAACGCCTCCTCCATATCGTGAGTGACCATCAGCACGGTCAGGTTGCAGCTGCTCTGCAGTTCCTTCAACACGAACCAGAGTTCCCTCCGCAACCCCTGATGGAGAGACGAAAAAGGTTCATCAAGCAGGAGGTGCTTATTGCCTGCGGCGATGGCCCTGACCAGAGCCACCCGCTGCTGTTCTCCTCCACTCAGGTTGCCGATCGACCGGTGAACCAGCCCCCTGATGCCGACTGTTTCGATCAGCTGCTCTACCAGTTCGTCATGCTCCCGATCCTTGAGCCCTTTCATCCTCAGGCCGTAGCGGATATTTTCCAGCACGGTCAGATGGGGAAAGAGCGCCAGATCCTGGGGGACATAGGAGATATTCCGTTTTCCGAGCGGCCGTGAGGTGATGTCGCTGCCGTGAAGAATGATGCTTCCCCGGGACAGCTTTCTCAAGCCGAGGACCGACTCCAGCAGGAGCGTCTTGCCGCTGCCGGTGCCGCCGACGATGACATGACACCCCCCTTTAGCGACGGTGATCGAAATATCATCGAGCAAAAACGAGCCGGCCGTTGTCGCCATGTTCCTGATCTCAAGCATTCAGCCCCCTTCTGCCGATCAGCCGGGCCAGATACAGGGTGCCGATACCGATGGCCGTCATGATGAGAATCAGCACGACCGTCCCTTCTATGTCGGCGGAGGAGAGCTTCATGAAAATGGCGATCGGGAGCGTTTCAGTTTTCATCGCCATGGTTCCGGCCAGCGTGATGGTGGCGCCGAACTCTCCCAGCGCCTTGGCCCAGGAAAGGATGAACGCTGCCGCCAGGCCCCGCCGGCAGAGCGGCAGCGTCACCGTGAAAAACGCGGCTGCCGGGGATGCGCCAAGAGTCTGGGCCACCTCTTCGTAGCGGCGGGGGATTTCATCCATCGCCGCCTTGATCAGGCGGGTGGCAACACCGAGTGTCGTCACGAACTGGGCGAGTATGATCCCGTTGCTGTCGAATACGAACTGCGCCCCCCCTGCCTGGAGCCAGCTGCCGACCGGGTTGTTGAAGAAGATGAGGAGCATCGCCCCGAGGGCAGCGGGAGAGACGATCATCGGCAGCTCCAGAACGGTGTCGACGGCATCTTTTCCGGGGAAATCGCAGCGCGACAGGGCATACGCGGAGGGGATGGCAAAGACCGTGGCAAGAAGCGCGGCGGCCGTTGCCGAGTAAATGCTGAGGCGGATGGAGAAAAGCGTCCTCTCGGAGAGAAGGATCTCCATGAAAAGGGAGCCCCGGTAAAAATAGAAAAGCGAGAGCACCAGCACGGCAAACAGGGCAAAGGTGCTGAACGCAAACAGGATGGATACTCTTCTCAGGCTCATTTACGGATCCACTCCGCCGGGAGGAGATATTCGCCGCCGACCGGCTTCTTTGCTCCGATCCAGGCGCCCGCTTCTTCAGGGGTCATGAAGTAGTGGTATTTGCGGTAGATGGCGCGCCCTTCTTCAGAGAGCATGAAGTCAATGAATTGCTGGGCACGGGCCCTGTTACGGGTGTAACTGGCTATGGCAACCGGAATATAGCCGATGCGGCTGATTTCATCCGATTTCAAGGGGATGGTTTCGATCCGCTG
>JBAVTM010000002.1:0-2380 GCA_049696195.1 Desulfuromonadaceae bacterium
TGATTATTCCGTGTGAGTGTGGTCGCCGTTTTCCGCCGGTGTTTGGAGAGACACCTCCGGAATCGGCATCACTACCGATTCATCCGGACTCAGCTCCAGCAGTGACACCGGTATGTGGGTAGTAGCAGTCACAACAGTTTCGTGAGCAACGCTGGGCACCACGACATCGGCCTTGGCCTCTGCCGCCTTAGCAGCTTCAGCAGCACGCCTCGCCAATTCGGCGTTTGATGGCCGACCGGGTTTCCTTCTGGTAGTATCAGATGCACTTGAAACAGCTTTTTCGAGCTTACCGCTATTGCCCGGCTTGACCCGCTTCTTACGTAAGCTTACAGCCGTAACTTCTGCAGCATCTGCCTTCTTCCGGGGCTGTCTGGCTTGCTGAATATTTTTGCCGGCCTTCGCTCTCCTGGCCTTCGGCTTCCGCCTGGTCGCCGCCCTGCCCTTGCTGACGTGTGCCTGCCACAACGCTACCAACTTCTTTGCCACCATCCGAAGCCCCATGACTGCCGGAACGACCAACAGTGCGAAAACCACACCTGCCACCACTGCCGCTGCAACCACTTCCTGACAATTCATCATGCTTAATTCCTCCGTAGTTGTGATATGCGCCAACATTTACGAGGAACGTGCCAACGGTAGGCTTAATCTCTTTAACATGCTAATATTTCTCATATTATTTTTTTTAACGGTAATCACAGATGCGAGCTCCGGATAAGCAGATCGATCAGAACCAGTCGCCAACTCTTCAGGATGTGCAGCCGCCGCATGCCATGATTGCATTAACCGACCAGGCCGTTTTTACTACTAAGATAATGTGATTACCAACTTGACCTTCCCCCACTGCAACTGGTCCAGTTATATGGGGATGGTCAACCACTATGCGCAGACTCTTTTGATGAAAAAAACTCGACAAAAAAGTGAGCGAGGCCACTCAGATGAGTAACCTCGCTCAATGTCTGTCATCACAGCTGGACCGTCTACCACATATGTTCAGCAATTATCCGCAGCGCATCCGCACGAGATCGTGACGTCCAACCCTGCATCTGTTCCCCCGTGAAACGCTCGTAAGTTTGATAGAACACGGACCGTGCTTCATCTCTGTCGTCAGTCGGACCAATTACGCTCAGCCATTGTTCCTCATCGCGCATACAGAGGTCACCATCTACAAATAAACTTACATAAGTAGCATCATCAGTAACGATCACATCGCAATCCTGTAGCATCATTGAAACCGTATCCCAAACATCCTCTGCAGGCAGCTCGTCGCTGACGTCATTCGGCCAGATATCGCATTCAGCGCTTGCGCTCGGGAACCAAAAGCAGGGACCAGGGTTCATGCGCGACTCGAACATATCGGTAACCTGGCCACCCTCGACCACCTGCAAAGCCACCTCGATCACACGACAACCGTTGATATCCCCGGTCGTCTCAATAGCCAGTGTTGCCCACCTCGTATAACTGTGCATTTGCACCTCCTTGGTTTGATGTCACATATATTACGAAGATCGTGCCAACGAACATCCTGACACTTATAACATGCTGATATTTAAGCGATGCTTCTATTGCGAGAGTACAGAATTAGTACCGGCTTGACACGGCGTGGTGTGGCTACCACCTGTAAATCTGTTTCTGTGGCCTGCTGATGTGCGTCGGGTGAGTGGTAATACGCCAAAAATCCGGCGCGCGACAATAAATCGTCACTTCAATCTGCACCAGGATCTATACACCGGGCGAAGACTGCCGCTGCCTTCAGGCAAAGATCACGCTCAGCCTGGGCCGTTTTGAGCTCGGCCGCCGATGCAGCAAGCATCTTCCTTGCTTCGGCCAGTTCCTTGGCAATTGCTGTATTGTCCGCCAACAGGACGTTATTCAAAAACGCCCGATCTATTATCTGCACGCTTGACCAGAGAGACTGGTACGCAGCCGGCCATGACCGCCAATACCCTACCGGGCCCTTTTCGTTGAACAGAATAATAGCTTTCTCCTGCTGCTCCAGGCGCAGATTGAGGCCCGTCAGGTGATTGACACGTTCGTACAGGCGTTCAACCTGTTCCTTTGAGATCGCATCGGCAGATTTCGGCATGGTTTCCTCCAGATGTGTGATTGCCCCCGAATAACACTGCGGCTTGATATGTCAAATGTTATTTTTACGGCACACAAAAAAGGCGCCCGGAGGCGCCTTGATTATAGGTTTATGTCAGGTTCATGGATGATGACGTGATCAGGTTACATTTCTGAGCAGCAGAGTACGCTCGGAGGCATACTCGGAATTGCTGTTTATCTTCTCTTCTTGTAACCATGATGTTTTTCAATCCTCACCATGCTGCGGTCCCGCCATAACCGATTAAATTCGGTAAGGGAGTCTACGGATGTATAGACC
>JBAVTM010000003.1:0-4306 GCA_049696195.1 Desulfuromonadaceae bacterium
GTTGTGACCATTGTTATCGTACCTCCCCCGTGATTTATGGAACCAGTACCCCTGCCCCCCTGATTTTCCCCTCCCGCAGGGCTTCCAGCGCCTGATTGGCATGCTCCAGCGGAAAAACCTCTATCTCGGTAGCTACCGGTATCTGCGGGGCCAGCTCCAGAAACTCTTCGCCGTCCCTGCGGGTCAGATTGGCCACCGAAATGATGCTCCGCTCCCCCCACAACAGGTCGTAGGGAAAGCCGGGGATCGGACTCATGTGAATGCCGCCGCAGACCACCACACCCCCCTTGCGGATTACCTTCAGCGCCTCCGGCACCAGGTCGCCGGCCGGGGCAAAGATGATGGCGGCATCCAGTTCAACCGGTGGGCGATCCACCGCCGCCCCCGCCCAGCAGGCCCCCATTTCTCTCGCAAAACGCTGCCCGGCATCGTCCCCCTCACGGGTAAAGGCATAGACTTCCCGCCCCTCCCACCGTGCCACCTGGGTTACAATATGGGCAGCCGAACCAAAGCCATACACCCCCAGCCGCTTCCCGTCCCCCGCCATACGCAGGGAACGGTAGCCGATCAGCCCGGCGCAGAGCAGCGGGGCCGCCTGAGTCGCTGAATAGCCATCAGGGATGGTGAAGCAGAAACCGGCATTGGCGGTGCAGTATTCGGCAAAACCGCCGTTGCGCCGGTAGCCGGTAAAAACGGGACGGTCGCAGAGGTTCTCACGCCCCGACCGGCAGTAGGCGCACTCCCCGCATGTCCCTCCCAGCCACGGCACCCCCACCAGGTCGCCCGGATGAAAGCCGCTGACCCCGTTCCCCACGCTCTCAACTTCTCCCACGACCTGATGCCCCGGTATCAGCGGCAAGAGCGGTTCGCGAAGTTCACCGTCCACTACATGAAGGTCGGTACGGCAGATGCCGCACGCCTGCACCTTTATCAGCAGTTCCCCGGCAGCGGCGGCCGGAATCGAAACCTTCCTCGCCGCCAGCGGGTGGCCTACCAGCTCCAGCACCATCGCATGCATATATGACTCATGGAGCATATCCGTTACTTCACCGTGATTTTCCGTGCCTTCTGCTTCGCAGCTTCGCTCTTCGGCATCCTGATTTCCAGCACGCCGTCCTTGAATGAGGCCTGGGACTTATCTATCTGTATTTCGACCGGCAGGCGCAGTCTGCGGCTGAACGACCCGAAGGAGCGCTCGACCCGGTGAAAATCTTTCCGCTCGGTCCGCTCTTCCGATTTTTTCTCCCCGGAGATGGTGATCGTGTCGCCCGAGAAATCGATGCTGATCTCCTCCTTCTTCATCCCCGGTATTTCGGCCTTGATGACGAGATCCTTTCCCTCTTCAAACATGTCCACCGAGGCGGACACATCGGGTATTTCGGGAAATTTGAAGCGCGGCATCCAGGACGGCGCGAAGAAGCGGCGCTGGAAAAAGTCCTCGAACATCTGCTCCATCTCCTGGAATGACGTTGAAAACTTCTGCACTTCCTGCTTCTGGGCGGGGGCTGTTTTTTTGACGGTTACCTCTTTTTTTTCGTTTGCCATAGCTCAATTCTCCTTTTTGTTTTTGTCTGCATCGTGGATCATAAATCCATTCAGCCCACCTTGATTTCAATCTTGCGCGGTTTGGCCGCTTTCGCCTTGGGTATCTTCAGGGTCAGCAGACCATTGGCATAATCGGCCTCGGCCTTCTCATGATCGAGAACTTCGGGGATCGAAAACTGGCGGTAATAGGGAGCCGTCTCGAACTCTTTGAATACCGGCTTTCCCGGCATGGTGCGGGCCGCCGGAGCGCTGATCGTCAGGATACCTTTTTCAACATTTACCTCCAGCTTCTCCTTTGCGGCACCGGGGATGTCGGCTGTCAGGGTCAATCCATACTCGGTTTCGATGATATTTACCGCCGGCCTGATGTAGTGTTCTCCGGACCTTGTATCTTCGCGGGTCTGTACGTGTTTATCGTTATTTCTTTGCGTAATTTTGTCTGCCATGAAATGGCCTCCTTCCCCGTGATGAGGTTTACGATTGCTTGATTTCAATCTTTTTAGGCTTGGCGTGTTGAGATTTTCCAAGCACGATGTGCATGATGCCGTCCTTGCAGTGAGCCTTTATCTTGTTGGGGTCGACATCGACCGACAGATCAAGTGTTCTGGAAAATTTGCCGGAGCCGAGTTCGCTCCGGTGCACGATCTGCCCTTCCTGGGGGGCAAACGGCGTGCGTTCTCCACTGATGGTTATGGTGTTTCTGACCAGCGTAAGGTCAATGCCCGCGGGAGCGACGCCGGGCACGAGCACATCCACATACAGGCTCCCTTCATCTTCACTGACATCAACCAGAGGAAAACGGCGGGCCGTCAACGGCGGGAGAAAAGGACCCTCGTGAGGAGGCCGGCCGTATCCGCCACCACGGAAAGCTTCGTCAATCTCCCGTTTCAAATTGTCCAGCTCCCGCATTACATCCCAGCTTGCCATGGTGATTACCTCCTTATATTTTAATTCCATGTAGAGAATAATACCGGCTACTCGAATGTCAAGACGGCGCAGATTATTGTTGCACCGGGCAGGGGTTTAAGTGAATATATTCGCTTTTAAATAAAAGCGGTGCTGGACTGGGTAACGTGAGAGGAGAAAAGGGTTATGTCGCAGGAGAAGGAAAAATGGCAGGGATGGCTGGCGCTTTCGACCGCAATCATGGCTGTTTTGGCGGCGCTGACGACACTCTACATGGGGAAGTTTTCCTCGCGCGCCATCATGGCGCAGGGTCAGGAGAGCGACCAGTGGGCGTACTACCAGGCCAAGAGCATCAAGGGGCATACCTTTGAGACAAACAAGCAGACGTTGGAGCTGCTGTTTCTCACCCAAAAGGGGGTGACACCTGAGGCGGCGGCTGCCTATCAGGGTACACTGAAAAAATACGGCGAAGAGGTCAAACGGTATGACATTGAAAAGAAGGAAATAAAGGAAAAAGCTGAAGGGATCGCCAAGGTCAAGCTCAAGGCGCAGGAAATGGGGGGGGACTTTGCATATGCGCTGATCTTCCTGCAGATCGCCCTGATGCTCTCATCGATCGCCAGCCTGACCAAACGGCATTACCTCTGGTACATCGCCCTGGTCTGCAACCTGGGATGGCTGTTCTTCTTCCTGGACGCGTGGCTGCTGTTCTACTGAGAAACCGGTTATTGTCTGTGTACGATCAGATCAGGATTTTTTCCAGCAGCTCCAGCAGCGACTGGGGATACACTCCGAACAGCACCATGACGGCTGTCGGAACGAGCAGGGCGACCATTTCAAAACTATCCAGTCTGCGGGCGGGTTCATCGGGGAGCTCTGACGGCTTCATGTACAGTACAATCACGACCCGCAGATAGAAAAATACCGCCACCAGCGCCGCAAGGATGCCGACCAGCGCCAGGGCGTATTCCCCCCCCCTCAGCGCTGCGGCAAATACGGCAAACTTCCCCATGAAACCGGCTGCCGGCGGAATCCCCGCCAGCGAAAACATCGCGACAGCCAGCGCCGCAGCAGCCAGCGGGTTGCGATACCCCAGGCCGCGATAGCTCTCGATCGCTTCGCACTCCTCCTCATCCGAGAGGGTGGAGATCGCTCCGAAGGCGGCCAGGCCGGCAGCCGCATAGACCACCAGATAAAAAACCGCGGCTCTCACACCGCCGGCCGGTGCCGCGACCAGCGCCAACGCGACATACCCCATCTGCCCGACCGACGACCAGGCCAGCATCCGTTTAAGATTGTTCTGCACCAGCGCGGCCAGGTTGCCCGCCAGCATCGAGAGCAGCGCCAGCAGCCAGAGGAGGTCGTGCAGGCCGGACCACGCGCCGAAGAGGGGAAGCAGGAGCAGCAGCGCCGCCAGCGAGGCCCCTTTGGAGGCGGTGGAGAGCAGTGCGGTCACCGGCGATGGAGCCCCCTCGTACACATCCGCCGTCCAGAGGTGGGCCGGTACCAGGGAGAGTTTGAACGCCATCCCGAGCAGGATCAGACAGCACCCCGCCACAAACAGCGGTTCAGGAGTTCCATTTATAGAAGCCAGCTCCGCCAGCCTGATCGTCCCCCTGGCAGCATAAACCAGCGCCATCCCCATCGCCAGAATCGCCGCCGACAGCGTTCCGTTCAGCAGATACTTCAATCCCGCTTCGCCCCCCCGGGAAGAGCCGCGCTTGACGGCCACCAGAATATAGAAGGCGAACGTGAATGACTCCAGGCCGAGGAACAGCATCAGCAGGTCCGTAGCGGCGCAAGCCGCTCCCATGCCGGCCAGGGCGAAGAGAATCGTGGCCGGGTATTCCTCGCC
>JBAVTM010000004.1:0-5269 GCA_049696195.1 Desulfuromonadaceae bacterium
GATATTGACAGCGTTCTCTATATTAATGTTATATGCTGGCTCCAACCTTTATCATTATTTTGATAAGAAGTAACATCATCTAAATAATTAGAGACGGAGTTCCGTAGAAAAAATGGGAATTCCAGGGACAGCATACTTATTTCAAAAGGCGGCCAATCGGCCGTCTTTTGAATTTACCACCAAACTACAACGCTTATTTCTCCAACAACTTCCTCGCAAGACCATGCAGTTCCGCGTTTGCCAGCGCGACCACCTTTTCTTTACTGAACGGGAATAATACTCCTGTTCCGTCTTTGTCAGGGGCAACCCTTCCAGCCTCTTCTTAAACAACTCCTTCTGCTTCGGCGAAAACATCTGCGACAGGGCAAAGACGAGGCATGAACCGGCACCTTGCCAGGCGGCATTAACCTGCTATCGTTTAAAAATATGGAATGCGTGAGAAAAATCTGTTTTTTCAGGACTTAAATCCATGATAATGTCGCGCCGTCTCTGGCTGAGGATATCGGCAGCAACCGGGGCGCTGCTCGCCTTTAACAGCGCGGTGGCGGCGGATATCCTCTTTGTCCGCCCCATCCGCAAGGAGCGGCCGCGGGTACCGATCGATCCGTTTACCGGGGAGGGGAAGGCCCTGGTCGGGGTGGCCGGCTCGGGGAGCGTTGAAGATCGTGTGCAGGAAGCTGTCAACCTGATCGGCGGCTTCCGGCGGATGAACATCAAAGGGAAGACGGTGCTCGTCAAGCCGAACGTCGTCTCGGGGAGTCCGAGCCCGACCACCACCAACCCCGAAGTGGTGGCGGCGGTGGTGCGAATCCTCTACCGGGAGGGGGCAAGGGAGGTGGTGGTGGGGGACATGTCGGCTCTCTTCTCCCGCTCCACCCTCAAGAACATGCGGATGAACGGCATCCGTCAGGCGGCTGAGGGTGCAGGGGCGCGCGTGGTCGCTTTCGAGGACTTCGGCTGGATCGAGGTGCCCCTTCCCGGCGCCCGCTACCTGGAGAAGGCCTACGTCAGCGAATGGCTCTACCGGGCCGACCTGATCGTAAACCTCCCGGTGGTCAAGACCCATCGCTCGGCCTCCTACTCCATCTGCCTGAAGAACTTCATCGGCTGCACCCACCTCAGGCAGCGCCCCTACCTGGTCGATTCCAGCCACTGGGAGGAACTGGTGGCCGAATTCAACCTCGCCTGCCGTCCCGACCTGAACATCGTGGACGCCACGGTGGCCATGATCGAGGGGGGGCCGTGGGAGGGGACCCCCGCACCGACAGGCATCATCATCGCCAGCGGCGACCGGGTGGCTGCCGACGTGGTCGGCCTCGGACTGATCCGCTCCTTCGGCAGGTGGAATCCCGTTACGGGGAAGGGAGTCTGGGAGCAGCGCCAGATCCGGCACGCCCTTCTCCTCGGCATCGGCAAGGGGAAAGGGGAGATCCTCCTACGTGCAGGGGAGGGGGACGGGCGCTTCATGGAACTCATACGTTCGCTGCGGCGAGAGACCGGCCTCTAAGGGCGAATTCCGGGGGCACCATACTTAATTCTTGAGGCGGCCAAGTGGCTGCCTTTGCAGTTTCCGGGGTATGCCGGGTTTGCTGAGTTCAAGCAGATCCGACTCGGAACAGGCCGGAGATGATATAATGGGAAAAGAGGAAAGAGCGCATTTAAAAACAAGAGCGCTGGAGGTGGATTATGAAGGCATTGATCTTGAGTGCGAACAACTTCGAGGATTCGGAACTGCTGGTTCCGTATTATCGTTTGCAGGAGGCAGGTTATGGGGTGGATGTTGCCGCTGCTGAGCAGGGTAAAATCATTGGCAAGCACGGCTACGAGGTGAAGGTCGACAAGACATTCGATGAGATAGATCCTGCCGGTTATGCCGTTCTCGTGCTGCCGGGTGGTAAAGCTCCGGCTGCAATCCGCAACGAGCCGGCAGTAAAGTCACTAGTCCGGGCATTCTTTGACGCCGACAAGCCGGTAGGCGCCATCTGTCACGGACCGCAGGTGCTCGTTTCCGCCGGTATGCTGGTCGGTCGTCGTGCCACCTGTTACCGGGCGGTTGCCGATGAACTTCGGGAGGCCGGAGCACTGTACGAGGACAGCGAGGTTGTCGTGGACGGCAGACTGGTCACCTCCCGGCAACCGTGCGACCTGCCGGCGTTCATGCGCGAGTTGATGAAGCTGCTGGCCAAATAACCGGGAGAGGCCTTGTGTGAATTCCGGGGCCACTATGGGACCTCTGGGGGTGAAATTGCCTTTGAATTTTCCTGTTTGGTTCCGGCTTCGCCAGCTTAGGTTTTGGTCTTTACGTTGCGTCGTTGAGTGAACCGATTTCAGGTTTTGCTTCTGCTCTATCAGGTTCTATCCGCGTTCATCCTCGGTCGCCTCTTAACTGTTTCCGGATAGAATATACTTGCCGGCCTCTCTTGCCTGTGGCACACTATTAAGTACTAAATCAGGTATCGCAAGGAGTGCTATTATGAATACCATCCCGGCACAGGAGATCAAACGGCGCGGCATTGCCGCAGTTGACGCTTTGATCACAACGGGTGACGTACATGTCATCCGCAACAACAAGCCCGAGTACGTGGTGCTGACCGAGGCGCGTTACCAGGAATTGGTGGCCGAAGCTGAGGAGGCGTATGTGGCCCGAGTGAAGGCATCACTTGAGGATGTGAAGGCGAGACGGGTACGAAAATTTGCCTCTGTTGATGAACTGCTGAAGGTGCTCGACCTTGACGGAGCGTGAGCGTGTTCAGCGTTACCACATCGGAAAAGTTTCTCCGGCAGGCAACTCGATTCTTCAGGAAACACCCTGATCTTAAACCCCGCTTCGCCGCGACTGTCAGCGCTCTGCAGCAGGACCCGTTTCAGCCGGGTCTCGGCCTTCATCAACTCACCGGCAAGCTCTCCGGATGCCATGCCGTCAGGCTGACCTATTCCTACCGCATTACTCTGACACTGCTGATCAGCGAGCATGAGATCATCCTGCTTGACATTGGCAGTCATGACTAGGTCTACCGGTAGTCATGCACTAAACTACAAAAGGCGGCCAATCGGCCGCCTTTGCTGTTTCAATCTATCTCCCCACCAATACCACGTTCCCTTGCCTGTCCCATGCTGCTCCAGATATCACTGCTGAACCAGTTGGCGCAAGTGCAGCTTGACCGTATTGCGATTGGCGGCCAGAATTACCCGCAAATATACCTGTAAATACCCTTATAATTTTTGCCGACTACTGCCAGGGTTACGTCAATGCCGCATTTCGGCCCACAGAGGTTGTATGACCATTTAGTATTGCTTCTCTTTCATCGACATGGCATCGCTCAAGTCGGAGTAAAACGAAAGCAACACAAAATGAAGCCGACGCTTTTATCCCCGTGGGTGAATGTCTCGCTAATCCAATTGCGCTGATGATATTGACATAGTGCCTCCAAGGGCCTGATACAGCGTCATACAATTTTTGAAACGGTTCAGCCTGTTATCTGCGACCGACTTTTCAGCGCTCCGCCGGTTTTCCTGGGCATCCAGCCACGACTGCAGCGCGGTCGATCCCATACGATACCGAACCTCAACCAGCTCCTCGGCTTTTCGTGCCAATGCCAATGATTCTTCCAGTTGCCTGTTTTCCTCTGCATAGCGGCTGCGCGCCGACAAGGCATTTTCCACATCACTCAGGGCGGAGTACAGCGTCTGTCGGAAGTTGACAACCGCTTCCTCATACTCCGTCTTCGAGATCTCCACGTTCAACTTCATGGTATTCCACTGGATAAACGGCAGCGTTAGGCCTGCTCCCAAGGCAGCATACGGGTTTTGCAGCACTTGCTGAAGGCTGGTACTGCTGCTGCCGAGAGTGCCGGTGAGAGTAAAGGAAGGATAGTAACCGGCACGGGTGCTGTCCATGTTTGCCATAAATTTCCTGAGCCTCTGTTCCGCAGCCAGCAGGTCGGGACGCTGTGCCAGCAGGCTCGCAGGAAGGCCGGCTGACACCATCGGAAGAGGTCCGTCCGGCAGCTGTTGACGTTCGCTCACGATATTTTCCGGCTTCTGATCGAACAGGATCGCCAGGGCGTTACGCGCTTCGGTGCGCTGTTGCAAGAGCAGCGTCAGTTGAGCCCGTTGAGTCGCAAGTGTTTGCCGGGCCTGGATCTGGTCCAAAGCTGATACCGCCCCGGCGTGGTATTTCACTTCAACAAGTTCCAGGATTTTTTCTGCATAGACGATGCTTGCTTCGGCTGTGGCGATCCGATCGTTCAGGTAGGCGATCTGCCAGTAATTTGTTGCAACCGTGCCGATCAGCGCCAGCGCCGTACTCTGCCGATCGGCTTCTGTCGCCTCCGCCTCCCATCGGCCGGCATCGCGGGCAGCGGCAAGCTTGCCCCAGAGATCCAGTTCATAACTTACGCTGCCGGTGACACCGCTCGACCTGGTATCAACTCGATTTTTCAGGTCACGGCTGTAACTGCTGTTTGCCGCAACCGTTACCGACGGAGTCAGATTGGTATCAGTCAGCCTGGCATTGAGCTGGGCCCTGCGCACCTTGATGGCTGCGGCGGCCAGATTGTTGTTGCTCTTGAGCGCCCGTTCCACAAGCCCGTTCAGCGTCGGGTCGTTAAAGCCGCGCCACCACTGTTCGCCGTTGGCAACCGCTGTTCCGGAGACACTTGCCTCTTGCCACTTCTGCGGCAGGGACACCTCCGGCCGTGCGTACTGGCTACGGGGGAGCAGTCCACTGCATCCGCTCAGCAAGAGATTCAGCGCGATTAAGAGCGCTGCCAACCGTACAAATGTATGTATGGAATATCTGTTCATTTAAGTCATTACTCCCTGGCAAGTGCTTCAATGGGATCAAGGCGCGCCGCGTTTCGCGCCGGCATGAAGCCAAACAAAACACCGATTATGGTTGAACAAAGGAAAGCGGATATGATCGAGATCAATGAAAACTTCATGGCAAAGCTTGATACGAACAGGGAAAAGACCAATCCCACACAATAGGAAAGGACGATGCCGATCATTCCGCCGATCAGGCATACCAGGACCGATTCGATCAGAAACTGCTGCATGATGTCTTCCTGACGGGCTCCGACGGCCATCCGGATGCCGATCTCGTGAGTCCGCTCAGTTACCGAAACCAGCATGATATTCATGACGCCGATTCCACCTACCACCAGTGAAATTACGGCGATAGCCGAGATCAGCAAGGTCAGGGTAGCGGTGGTTTTATTCACGGTTTTCATGATGCTGTCACTGCTGTTAGTGAAAAAATCCTTGCGAC
>JBAVTM010000005.1:0-8604 GCA_049696195.1 Desulfuromonadaceae bacterium
ATGTTCCTCAATTCAAGCATTCTACGCTTCCCCCAGGTAGGCCTCTATCACGAGAGGATTATTCCTGATTTCCTCCGGACTCCCCTCGGCAATCTTCTGCCCGTAGTTAAGCACCATTATTCTGTCCGAGATTGACATGATAACCTTCATGTTATGTTCGATGATCATAATGGTAATGCCAATTTCTTTAATCTTTCTTATGATGTCGATTGACTCATTCTGTTCCGTGGGGTTCAGGCCGGCAAAAGACTCATCAAGCAGGATCAACTCAGGTTTTGTCGCCAGTGCCCGGGCTATTTCCAGCCGCTTTCGCTTGCCGAGCGGAAGCCCCTTGGATATAACGTCACGGTCATCATACAGACCGGTCAGGTGAAGAACATCGCCGGCAATATGTTCCGCCTCCGATTTGCTTTTTGACCGCAGGAATGCAGAGGCGATGACATTGTCGAGAACTGACATTCTCTGCAGGGGTTTCACTACCTGGAATGTCCTTGCCACTCCCCGCGCGCAGACCTGATGAGGCTTAAGGCCGGATATCCTCTCCCCCTTGAAAAGCACCTTTCCCTGTGATGGAACGTAGAACCCGTTTATCACATTAAAAAGAGTAGTCTTTCCGGCGCCGTTGGGCCCGATGAGCCCAAATATTCCGCCCTTACCGACTTCGCAGGAAACGTCGGCAAGCGCAGCCAGACCACCAAAAAAACGCGAAACACCTTTCAGCTCGAGCAGAGGGGTCATAATTTTTTCCTGATTCCAAGCAGCCGTTTTAACTTGGGTATGTCACCGATTATGCCGTTCGGCAGAAAGATGATGATAACGATCAACAGCACTCCGAAAAACGTGAGATGGGCAGTACCGAGTATCGGTATGGATCTGATCAGTTCTGCCAACAGCACCATGATCGCGGAGCCGATTATCGGGCCCCAGAAGGTAGCCGCACCTCCGACCATCACCACCATGATGACAACTATTGAGATGTCATGCAGGGCAAAGACGACTTTGGGGTCGATGTACCCCATGTAGTTCGTATAGAAGGCGCCGGCGAGACCGGTAATAACAGCGCTAAGGCAGAGGGCAATGGTCTTGTAGTAGGTAGTGTTGATACCGAGAGATTCAGCCGCATCCTGATCTTCCCTGATGGCGACAAAATAATAGCCGAGCCTGGAGGCGACGATCTTTTTTACCAGCAGGAATACCAGCACGGCCAGTGTGAGAATTATGTAGAAATACCAGGTCTTATCTACCCAGCTCCTTTCCCTGATCATGATGCCGAGATTTCCTTCGGTGATGCCGGGGAGGTTTTCTGCCGTGACCCTGAGAATAACCCCCACGGCCAGGGTTCCCAGAGCGAAAAAGGGTCCTCTCAGACGCAGGGTTATGAAGCCGATGACGAGGGCGAAAACGGCAACAACAGCAATGCTTGCCGGCATCCCCCACCAGGCGGAAACGCCGAATTTGTTGTAGAGAATCCCTGAGGTATATGCGCCGACTCCGAAGAATGCGGCATGACCGAAGGAGACTTGTCCACAAAAACCTCCGAGCAGGTTCCATGCCATACCTATGATGGACCACATGATGGTAAGAATGAGCACATGGAGATAATAGGTATTGAGGCCTACGAGCGGTAGAGCGGCCAGAGCGGCAACAAAAAGGATCGGAGCGTTCTTTTTCATCTGCCGAACCTCAGTTTTTTTAAAAGAGAAACTATGCCGCCGGGGATAAAGATAAGCGCAGCGATAAATATAATGAATCTGCCCGCAGGAGCCCAACCCATGCCGATATACGTAGCGGTCAGGGATTCGAAGATGCCCAGGATGAGCCCACCAAGGATGGCGCCCACCGTTGATCCCAACCCGCCGAGGATGGTGATGACAAAGGCGATAAGGGTGAATTGCCCGCCGATATCCGGAAACAGATAGTAGATGGGAAGAAAGAGGCAGCCTGCAGCACCGACCAAGGAAGAGCCGAGGCCGAAGGTGATCACACGCATCCTCATTACATTGATCCCCATGAGCAAGGCTGCGTCGTTATCCTGTGCAGTTGCCCTGATGGATTTGCCCAGGTCGGTTTTGGTGAGGAAAAACCAGAGAACGCCGGTGATAACCAGGGCAATGAGAAAAGAGACGGACCAGGGGAAGGAGATGGAAAGTTCAATGGGCGAACTCTTCCAGAAATCGCTGAGATACCAGGCCTTGGTGGCGTAGGCAACCGGGGTGGAGCGATAGTCGGAGGAAAAGAATATTGTCGCAAGATTAGCCAGCACCATGCCTATCCCCACGGTCAGGATCACCTGATTTTCCGGCAGGATCGAGTCCACTTTCATCACGGGGTTGATAAGAAATTTCTGCAGGAGGACTCCCAGACCGAAAAGGACGGGTGCGGCGATGAAGACGGCAATATAGGGATCGATATTGAAAAAAGAGAAGAGCGCATAGGCGATGTACATGCCGACCATCATCAGCTCCCCATGAGCCAGATTGATGATCTTCATGACCCCCATGATCAGGGTCATGCCGATGGCCAGCAGCGCATAAAGACCGCCGAGAAAAATCCCGGAAATAATGGTCTGTAGAAGGACTTCAAGCTGGACGGATGTCATGGCAGGTCTCCTCAGCCCATTTCTCGTTGTTCTTCAGGCTATCTGCGCTCTCTCCAGGTAGGAACCGGGTAAATATATTTTTTGCTCGCATGTTTCTGAGGCCAGATGGTTTCGAATTCCCCCTTCTGAACCTGAAGGACCAGAGTATCCATGAAATTCTGGTTTTGGTAACCTTCCTTGTTCTCGAATTTTATCGGACCGAAAGCGGTCACCATATTGGTGGCCTTCAGGGCATCGCGAATATTTTCCGTAGAAAAATCCTTTGCCCGCTCCAGTACATCCTTGAGTACATACATGGCCGAGTACGCCGAGGCTCCGTGATAGGAAGGATAGTCCTTGTATTTGGCATTGTACTTATCCGCAAATTGTCTGGCGCCGGGGTATTTCAGCTGCGGCGTCCAGAGTGTGGCAGTGATGACGTAGTTGGCAGCATCCTTGGCATTGTCGATAAATTCGGGGATAGCAAATCCCGCCGCACCGCCGGCAAAGAGTTTGGCATCAATCCGGAGCTCTTTGATCTGCTTCATGAGCAGGGAGGCATCCATGACGTAGGAGACCATGTAGAGGACGTCTGGATGGGCAGCCTTGACCTTGGACAGAATCGGTTTGAAGTCGATGGACCCTGACTCGTACCTTTCCTTGAGCAAAACCTTGATGCCGAGTTTTTCCGCATCCTTGACCATGGCTTCAGCCCCGGAGGTGCCGAAGGCGGAACTTTCATAGAGAATCGCGATGGTCCTGGGCTTCACGACCTGCGAGAGAAAACTGATCACGCCATCGCCATAATGGGCATTGACGGCATTCTGGCGAAAAACGTATTTGTAGTTTTGGCGAGTTATGGCGTCGTCAGCGCTGGCAACAATAAGATAGGGGGTCTTTCGTTCTTCGGCAACGGCGGCAACCGCCTTGGCGCAGGCAGAGGTATATTCGCCGACAATGATCGGCTGCTTCTTGGAATCGATCAGTTTCTCTACGATGGCCCTGGCGGTTTCGGGCTTAGCCCCGGAATCTTCGAAAGATAAAACAAGTTTTTGCTTTTTGATCCCCCCTTTGGCATTGATCTCTTCGGCCGCCATCTGATAGGAGCGCTTCATCATCTCGCCGAATTTCCCCTGTTGACCGGTAAGCGGGAGAGGGATGACGATATCCGGAAGATTTGCGGCGAAAAGCGAGGATGGCAGGAGGGCAAACAGAAACAGTAACGCAACATCCAAGGAAAACCTTCTCATAATTACACCTCCTCATTTATGATGTTTGCTCTTTATATTTAATGTACAACATAAAATGCTGTTTACAACGTGCACCGTGATTTTAATTCTATTTCAGAGGAATCGAAGGCCTGGATGATTGCGGCTGTAATGAACCTTTTCGGGTACAATGCCATGGGAGGCTAGTTTTTGCGGGTAAGTCAGATAAACTTTTTCAACGTTTCTCCTTTCCTCCTCTTGAACCATTTTTCGATCTCAACGGCGCAGAACACCAGCGATGATGCTGCAAGGGTGATAAGCAGCTCATTCATCGACAGCGGTTCTGTTTTGAAGACCGGATTCAACTGCGGCACATAAATCGTTCCCATCTGCAGGGCAAAGGTCAGCAGAAACGCCCCGGCCAGCGGCCTGTTTGAAAATATCCCTTGGCTGAAGAGGGACTCGCTTTCGGAGCGTATCGCCAGCACGTGCCCCATCTGGCTGAGGCACAGCACGGTAAAGACCATGGTTTGCCAGTGGGCATGACCGGTTTTCAGAGACCAGGCCTGGGTAACAAGTGACACCCCTCCCATCAGAAGGCCCACCCAGATGATGTGTTCGCCGAGACCGCCCGCGAAGATGCTCTCTTTGGGATGTCTGGGCGGCCGCTCCATGATCCCCTTTTCCGCCGGTTCCATAGCAAGGGCCAGGCCGGGCAGACCGTCGGTGACAAGATTGATCCAGAGGATATGAATCGGGAGAAGCGGGATTGGCAGCCCCAGAAACGGCGCCAGAAATATCGTCCAGATCTCGCCGGAGTTGCTGGTCATGGTGTACTTGATAAACTTGCGGATATTGTCGAAAATCCGCCGCCCCTCGCGAACCGCCTTGACAATGGTGGCAAAATTGTCATCCAGGAGAACCATATCCGCCGATTCCTTGGAAACGTCCGTGCCGGTTATCCCCATGGCGACGCCGATGTCAGCCCGTTTGAGTGCGGGGGCATCATTAACGCCGTCGCCGGTCATCGCAACGAAGTGCCCCTTGTCCTGCAGCGCTCTGATGATCTTCAGTTTCTGCTCCGGTGCGACCCGGGCGTAAACGCTGATATGCTCTACCTGCTCTTCAAACTCCTCCAGGGATAACGCTTCCAGCTCTCTGCCCGTGATGACCGCGCCGTCTCCCAATCCCACGATTCCGAGCCTCCCGGCAATGGTTGTAGCGGTCAGAGGGTGGTCGCCGGTGATCATCACCGGCCGTATTCCGGCGCTTCTGCATAAAAGCACGGCCTCTTTGGCCTCTTCCCGCTCGGGATCGAGCATGCCGACCATACCCAGAACCGTGAGACCGGTTTCTACATGCTCCGGTGACAGCTCTTCCGGAACGGCATCCCAGAACCGCAGGGCGATGCCGAGTACCCTGAGCCCGTCGGCGGACATCCGGTCGTTTACTCCCTGGAGTTCTTCTGTATCGACTGTTTTCAATCCTTCGGCGGTCAATACCTGTGATGATTTATCCAGCAGAACGTCGATAGCCCCCTTGGTAACGGAGACAAACCCACCCTCTCCTCCTCGCGAAAAACAGGAGCCCGAAGGGATTTCATGGAAGGTTGTCATGCATTTCCGGTCGGAATCAAAGGGGATTTCAGCCACTCTCGGAAAATCCAGCTGCAGGATACTCTTGTCAAAGCCGGCGTGCCGGGCGACCGCATACAGTGCAATTTCCGTCGGATCACCGATTGCCCCGCCCGACCCGTCCAACTCCGCATCATTGCTCAACGCAAGTGCAGTGAACAGCTCAGCATTTCCTCCCGACCCGCTTTCATTCCGCGCCAGCAACTTCCCATTTGCATATACCTCCTCCACGGTCATTTTGTTCAGCGTCAGGGTGCCGGTCTTATCCGAGCAGATGTAGGTAACTGAACCAAGCGTTTCAACCGCCGGCAGTTTCCGGATCAGGGCGTTCTGCAGAACCAGCTTCTTGGCGCCGAGGGCGAGGGAAATGGTCACGACAGCGGGGAGCGCCTCCGGAATCGCCGCAACTGCCAGCGAAATTGCCGTCAGAAGCATCAGCAACGGCGGTTCACCTCGCAACAGGCCGGCAGCGAAGACAACCGCGCAGATGGCAAGCACCGCCAGAGAGAGTTTCTGGCCAAAGGTTGCGAGCCTTTTCTGGAGGGGCGTTTTTACCTCTTTCGCGTCCTGCAGCATGGTGGCGATCTTTCCCAGCTCCGTCGACATGCCGGTTGCCACAACCACCCCTCTGCCTCTCCCGCCTGTCACTACCGTACCTTTATAGGCCATATTCCTCCGGTCTCCGACCGGAAGGCGCTCGTCAGGAAGTGGATCGGGATGCTTTTCAACCGGCAGGGATTCGCCGGTTAGGGCCGCCTCCTCGATCTGTAACCGGGCCGCCTCGATAACCCTCATATCAGCCGGTACGATCCTGCCCGCCTCCAGGATGACGATATCGCCGGGGACAAGCTGCACCGCCGGAATATCGGAGAGAGCACCGTTCCTCATCACCAGAGCGGTCTGGGCAGACATTTTTTTGAGCAGTTCCATGGCCTTTTCAGCCCGATATTCCTGGGCAAAGCCGATAACAGCGTTCAATACTACGATCACGATGATGGCGATCGTATCCGAAACTTCGCCGATGGAGCCCGCTATGATAGCGGCGGCGATCAGCACCAGGATCATGAAGTCCTTGAACTGGTCAAGGAGCATCATGAACAGACTCTTTTTCTGCTTCTCAATCAATTCATTGGGGCCGTATTCAAGGAGCAGCTTATCCGCTTCCGCAGCAGATAAACCCTGGAGGGATGCACCGAATTCCTTGATGATCTCTTCTCTGTTTTTCTGGTGCCATAGCAGCATGAATATCTCCGTTCTTGATTAATACTGATCTACTGTTGGTCACCTTCTCCCTCATGGAGAGGGAACAAATTTAGTAACAAAAGCGGAAAATTTGTGCCCATCAGTGCTCCGAACACGTTGCACATCTCATTTTTGTCAGCTTGACAGGCACAGAACACGAGGACCGGAACGGCGGGAAAGCGGTTCATAAAGAAGGGTTGCCGGAGGCTCCGGTTCTAACTTTTTGCAGCCGGTGCATCGAAAAGGGTTGACGCAAGCGAAAGCTGCTGAGGGCTCCCCAGAAGCAGCACGACGTCTTCCGGGTGCAGTTCCCACACCGGGTCCGGATTCGAAGTCACCTCATCCCCCCTCTTTATTGCAAGAATGGTTGCCCCCGACCTTCCCCTGACCAGTCCGTCCCGGAGAACGGAGCCGTCGACTGCGGAGCCTGCTTGAACCCTGCAGTTCAACAGTTCGGAGCCGGCCAGGTAGCTTGATATTCCGACGGCTTGAATATTGCGTCTGCTCATCGAACGGAACATCTGGTACGAATCCTTGCGTATCCCTCCGATGCACTGCTCGATCTGGTCATGGGGAACCAGATAATTTCTCAGCACCCGGGAAAAGATCTCGATTGAGGTCTCAAACTCCTCAGGGATGACTTCGTTTGCCCCGAGAGCGTACAGCGGCTCCATCTCCACGATGTAGCGGGTTCTCACGATCAGGTGAATGGCGCTGTTCATACTCCGCGCCTGGGATACGATGCGCCGTGTAGCTGCAGCATCGGATATAGCCACAACCATGATACGCGCCTTGTCTATATGGGCATGCTCCAGAATTTCCGGCCGGGAGGCATCGCCGAAGATTATTTTAACTCCCTTCTTCCGCTCGCTTCGCACGGTGAGATGATTCGCTTCGACGGCAAGGTACGGTATGCCGTTAGCGGTAAGCACTTTTGCCACATTTTTTCCGTTTACTCCGTAACCGATTATGATGACATGGCCTTCCATCGGAAAGCGGGCATGACTTACGCCGGTGGTTCTGGTCCCCTTGAGCAGGAACGCCGGCAGCAGACGGGGAAGGATTGAGGATGCCTGCTCTGCAAAGCGGGGAGCGATCAGCAGATAGAGCGGCGTCAGGGCCATTGTGGCGACCGATGATGCAAGGAAGATCTGATAGGTTGTTTCCGACAGAAGGCCGTATTTCATACCGGAGCGGGAGAGGACAAAAGCGAATTCGCCGACCTGCGCCAGGATAAGGCCGCTGGTCAGGGCTACCCGTGCCGGAAACTTCAGTACCAGGATTGCTCCTGTCCCGACCACAAATTTGACGACCAGTATAATCGCCACGACGGCAAGTATGGTAAGGGGGTTGGAGAAAACGAAGGCTGGATTAAGGAGCATTCCGACGGAGATGAAGAAGAGGCTTATGAATGCGTCCCTGAACGGGATGATGTCTCCCATGACCTGGTGGCTGTATTCCGATTCGGAAATTGCCAGGCCGGCGATGAACGCGCCAAGGGCAAGGGAGAGGCCTGCCTGGGCAGTCAGCCACGCAGTGCCGAATCCGACGAAAATGATGGTGAGTATGAACAGTTCCCTGCTTCTGGTGCGCACGACCTGGCTGAATATCCATGGCACGGCGAAACGTGATCCGAAGTGAGCGATTACGACAACGACCGCCGCTTTGGCAGCAATCAGAGCCACATCGGCGATGCCGTTGTCGCCTCCCCCAAGGAACGGGACGAAGAGCATCAACGGGACGACACACAGATCCTGGAAGATGAGTATGCCGAGGGCAGCCTTCCCGTGGGGGGTGTCAATTTCGCCGGCATCCATGAGGAGCTTCATGAGAATCGCGGTGCTCGAAAGAGATACCAGAAAACCGAAAAAAACGGACTCTGCCGGAGTAAATCCCGCCAGAACAGACACCAGCGCGACAACCCCTATGGTGAGTCCTACCT
>JBAVTM010000006.1:0-9389 GCA_049696195.1 Desulfuromonadaceae bacterium
TCAAGGCGATGCCGATGGAGTTCTGAAATGCTATTTACCGTAACAAAAAGTCGATCGGAGCGGCTTTTGATTCAGATTTGAGCGGTTTTCGTTATTTAGGTCCCAACGCCTCTTCAATTTTTTTCAGATCGAACCCTTCGATAATTCTGCCGTTGATCAGAAAGGTCGGTGTGGATTTCACCTTCTGACTCCGTGCAATTCCAAGCTGTTCTTCCTGTAATTTTATCCCCTTCGGGGTTATCCCCTCAAGCTTCGGAACCGTGTCCAATCTGCCGGACATGACCTCGCGATAGGCTGACGTCTGGTCCGTCTGAGACAAGATGTACTGGACTTTTTCTTTTGCCCTGGGATGCCGGGGAAGGGGGTAAAAAAAGACATGGCGGGTGACATCGCGGCGTCCCTCAAAATATTTGGAGGCCTTGCGGCAAAAAGGACAATCGGGATCGGTGAACTCGACGACCGTTTTGGGGCCGCTCCCGAGAGTAATTGATTTGCCAAAATCAAGGGTGGCGGCATCTGCCGGGTTACAGGCTGCTGCAACAGCCATTAACAGTAGTAACAGGATGTTTTTTTTCATTTCATACCCCGACTGGTTTGATTGCTGCTGGTGCTGCCATTAATAAGCTGGAACTGTTCATCTGGGCCATTGGGCAGAAGATCGCTCAGGTACCGCACGTATCATGCTTCTCAGAGCCGGAACAGCAGGGCAAGAGGATGACAAATTCGCTCCCGCGACCTCCTTCGCTCTCTGCCCAGATCATGCCATGAAAATTCTCAATAGCTAATTTGCAATATGCCAGTCCCAGTCCAGCCCCTCCCCGTTCTCGCTCCGTTCTCCGGGTGAATTGGGTGTAACGGTCAAATATCCGGTTCAGTTCGTCCGCGGGAATGCCATTGCCGGTATCACGCACAGCCAACCTGATGACACAGCCTTTCTCCAGTAAATCCCGGGGTATTGTTGCATGAACCGGTATTTTCAGAGACGGCACCTCAACTCCGGGAATACATCGGCAGGATACGGTTATGTTACCCCCTTCCGGCGTGAACTTCAGGGCGTTTCCGAGCAGATTTCCGAGGACACGGATAAATGCGTTCCTGTCGACCGCTATCTCCGAGGCGCCGGGCTCTAAATCGATTGAAAGTTCAATGCCGTCATGTCTGGCCGGTCGGGTAAATTGATTGGCTACTTTGCTGATGAGCTCATGGGCGTTGTAGGGATGGATCTCCATCTGGATTTTTCCGGCTTCGAACTTTTTGATGTCAAGAAGGTTGTCGATCATGATGACAACTTCATTGCAACTGTCGATAGCCGATTGCAGATAATCCTTCTGCTCCTCGTTGACCGCGCCGAGGTACTCCTCGCGGATGATATCGATTGACCCGATTACGGCGGTCAACGGGTTTTTCATGTCATGGGAGAGCATCAGGATGAAGTCTTCTCTTTCCTGCTGCAACTGCTGTTTCTCAATTCGTTCCCGGCGGTGTGCGCGAGCCCGTTCGATCCTCTGCAGCATGTCTTCAAGGGTAAACGGTTTGGAAATATAATCTTCCGCACCGTTTTTCATGCACTCGACGGCCAGTTCCTCGCAGCCGTGCCCACTCATCATAACAACCGCGGTGTCGCACCCTTCGTCCTTGAGACGCTTCAGGACGGTTACGCCATCGAGTCCCGGCATATTGATATCAAGCAGGACGACGGTATAATCTTTTTCGTTCACGAGCATGTCAAGAGCGGTTGCGCCGTCAGACGCCAGCGAGGGGGCATACCCCTTGGCGGCCAGGTACTGTTTCAGAACCTGGGCTATCTCCTGCTCATCATCAACAATCAGAATCTTATCCGGCGACTGGGCTAGCATTCGTTACGCTCACTTTCCATGCCGGACAGGAATGCTTCGGCCAGAACCAGGTCTTCAGGGGTCGTTATTTTTATATTGCGGTAATCGCCCCGTATAATATGCACTTCTCCTCCGGCGCGCTCAATCAGGGATGCGTCATCGGTGCCGGAGAAACCGTCCGACTCGGCGGACAGGTGGGCGCTAAAAATTTTCCCGAAGCGAAAAGACTGCGGCGTTTGAGCCTGCCACAGGGATTCGCGGGGGGGGGTGCCGGTGACGATATCTCCATGCACCGATTTGATGGTGTCCTTGACCGGTACGGCGACCAGTGCGCCATCGTGGAGGCAGGCTGTTGCTATCGATTTCCGCAGCATATCTTCTGTTACCAGCGGTCTGACGCCGTCGTGAATCAGCACGATATCGTCATCGGAAACATGCCCACGCATTGCCTTCAATCCGTTCATGACCGAATTCTGGCGCTCCTTGCCTCCCGGTACGATTGCTGCGATCTTCCTGAAACCACACGCTTCGACAACATGTTTCTGACAGTACGGTATCTCCTCGGCAGGAATTACCAGATAGATCGCATCGATCAGGGGGGACTGTTCAAAAACTGAAATGGTGCGGGCGACAACAGGCAAACCGCCCAACTGCAGATACTGTTTATTGATTGATGCGCCCATACGCTTACCCATGCCGGCGGCCGGTATCAGAGCAACGGATTTGAATCCGATCATTAATTATTTCTCCGCGAGCAGTATAACAGCTTCTTGCAGGGATGCAAACGTTGTATACAATAAAAACGGGTCATTCGTATTTAACAGGCACCATGACCGTTCATCAGTACGCTGCCTCCATACTCGGCGTTCTTGCGGACAAGTGTTTCAGCCAGATCCGCGTCTTTTTTCCGGAATGCGTCGATAATCTTTTCATGCTCCTGCACCGAAACCTCCATCCGGCCCGGGAGACTTAGTGACGTAAAACGGAGGCGCTGGAATTTGGTCACCAGGCCGGCGATCAATTCATGCAGTTTTTCGTTATCAGCGGCCTTGATGAACAGTTCATGGAAGTCACTGTGAATCTTGAAAAAATGCTTGATGTCGCCGGTTCTGGCCAGCTCTGCAAGCTTGTTGTTGATCGTTTGAAGGCGATCCAGGTCTTTTTCGCTCAGATTTTCACAGGCCCGCCTCGCTGCATACCCTTCCATGATACTCTTGATCGCGTAGAATTCCTCTACGTCCTTCGGGCTGAGTTCACTGACGATGGCGCCGCGGCGGGGAATCACCGTCAGATATCCTTCTGACTCCAGCTGGCGGAAGGCTTCACGGATCGGAGTGCGGCTGATTCCGTAACGCTCGGCCAGTTCGGGCTCCGAAACCCGGCTCCCCGCCTTGAGACTGCCGGCAACGATCGCATCCCTGATGTTCTCGAGAATTTTTTCACGCAGTGTAAGATGTTTCTCCATCGGTTTTTTCATGATTGGGCAGAGCTCCGGGATAAATTTTGCAACATTGTATACAGTATGCAAAATTTGTCAATTATAACAAGCCAGTTCCGGTACTATTCGGGATAGCAACACCAAACGTTCCTGAACGGTTATCTTCGATATTACCTGTTCAGGACAAAGAAAGTACCTTGTCTTTTTGGGTCCTTGCAGGTAATCTGCTGCGACTATGGATCCGGTAAGACACCTCAAAATCTCGTTTTTTGTTCTCCTGATGCTTATATCGGGTGGGACGGTCGGCTACATGTTCATCGAGGGGTGGCGTCTGCTCGATGCCGCTTATATGACGGTTATTACCCTGGGCACGGTTGGTTTCAAGGAGGTCCACGACCTTTCCGACGGCGGCAAGCTGTTCACAATGGGATTAATTGTCGTCGGCGTCAGCGTGTTGGGCTATATCGTCGGAAGTCTGGCCCAGATCATGTTCGAGGGGCAGATTCAGCGGATCGTGGGGAGGAAAAAGGTGGAAAAAAAGATAGATGCGCTTACAGGTCACTATATTATTTGCGGTTTTGGCCGGATTGGTTCGCTGATTTGCAAAGAATTCAAGGCAAGCGGGCTGCAGTTTGTCATCATTGAAAAGAACGTAGAAGCCGCCGAGAGACTTCAAGAAGACGGCTACCTGTACATGAAAGGGGATGCCACTCTCGATGAAACCCTCCTCAAGGCGGGAATCAACAGGGCCAAGGGGCTGATTTCGGTGGTTACCACCGATACCGAAAACGTATATATCACCCTGACCGCTCGCGGCCTTAATCCGGATCTTTACATCATGTCCCGCTCTGGTGAAGAAGGCTCGGATATCAAGCTAAAAAGGGCCGGCGCCAACAAAGTGGTCTCGCCGTATACGATCGGCGGCAACCGCATGGCGCAATCGATATTGCGGCCGAATGTGGTCGATTTTATCGAAATTGCCACCGGCCATGAACATCTGGAGCTGCAGATGGAGGAGATCAAAATTCCGGCCCACTCCGCATTTGTCGGGGAATCACTCGTCAGTTCCGGATTCCGCAAGGAAATCGGCGTCATTATCGTCGGCATAAAAAAGAGTCACGGAAAAATGGTTTTCAATCCGCATTCGCAGACCAGGATTGAGGAGCACGACACACTGATCGTGCTTGGGGATCCGACATCAATTCACAAGCTCGAGGATCTGGTCGCCCGTCCGGCTTCCGATGAAATCATTAAGCAGCACAGGAAAGAACATCATGAAAAATAAGATTCACGCCCATGTCCCGTACGGACGATTGACAGAACATCTGGAATACGCCATTGCCAACCGTATCAACCCGGAAGTGTTTTTTCCTGCCGAGGCGCTTGATGGTCTGGTCTGGGAGGAGCTGTCCTCAGTGGCGGAGGCACTGCATGCCGCCGGTTTGAGCACGACAATCCACGCCCCCTTCCTCGACCTCAATCCGGGAGCGGTCGATCCAAGCATCCGTGCCGCGACCCGCCATCGTATCGAGCAGGTCATGCAGGCCGCAGAACTGCTCCGCCCGCGGGTAATCGTCGTCCATCCGGGGTATGATGACCTCCATTACGGAGACAACCGTCTCGTATGGCTGAAAAACAGTATCGATTTCTGGCAGGAATTCGTCCCCCGGGCCCGTGAGCTTGGAACGATCCTGGCGGTCGAAAATATCTTCGAGAAGGAACCATCCACGATCAGGGCGCTGCTGGACGCAATCGACGATCCTTCCTTCCGCCACTGTTTCGATATCGGGCACTGGAACATGTTTACGACGGTAACTCTGGAGGAGTGGTTCAGCGAGCTCGGCTCGTACGTTGTCGAGAGTCATATCCATGATAATCATGGCCGGAGCGACGAACACCTGCCGGTGGGTGAGGGCGACATAAATTTTAAACAATTTTTCCCGCTCCTGACCCGGTACGCCCCGGCTGCCCTCTGGACGATGGAAGCCCACAGCACCGAGCATCTTCAGCGTGCGCTGAAAAACATCCAGAGCTATATTTCGTGCCCCTGATGGAGAGGATACATTCGTTAACGAAAACGTTTTCTACTAAAAAACGTCAGAACTGATTCTGGCGTACAAAAAAAGGCCCCCACATGTCAGAAACAATATTAGTCACCGGCGGCTGCGGCTATATCGGCAGTCATGTTGTGCGTCAACTTTCAGAGTCCGGCCGTACGGTCGTGGTCTATGACAATCTTTCCACCGGGTTTCGTGATGCCTTGACGCAGGGTGAAGAGCTGGTTGAGGGTGAACTGGCCGACCGCGAGAGGGTGGAAGAGCTCTTTCAACGTCATCGTTTCTCTACGGTCCTGCATTTCGCTGCCGCTATCATTGCCCCGGAATCGGTATCGAAGCCTCTAAAGTACTACGGCAACAATACCCGCAATACTCTGGGGCTTTTGGAAGCGTGCGTGAAATTCGGTGTCAGGCGGTTCATCTTTTCCAGCACCGCCGCCGTTTACGGCATTCCCGACGGCGGCGTGGCGTCCGAAGAGAGCGTTCAGGCCCCGATCAACCCCTACGGAACCTCCAAGCTGATGAGTGAATGGATGCTGCGCGATGTCGCGGCGGCCCATCGCATGCAGTACGTTGCCCTGCGCTATTTCAACGTAGCCGGAGCCGATCCGCAGGCCCGTATGGGGCAGCGTACCCCGGAAGCCACGCATCTGATCAAGGTGGCCTGTCAGGCGGCACTCGGGATGAGGGAGAGTGTCACCGTCTACGGCACCGATTATCCGACTCCCGATGGCACCGGTATTCGCGATTATATCCACATCGAAGATCTTGCTTCCGCCCACCTCTGTGCCCTGGAATATCTTGAAAAAGGGGGCGAATCAACCGCGATGAATGTCGGCTATGGTCGCGGCAGCAGTGTCCGTGAGGTGCTGGAGGTTGTCAAAAAAGTGAGCGGAGCAGAGCTGACGGTTATCGATGCGGAGCGGCGGCCGGGAGACCCCGCCTCGCTGGTGGCACAGGCCGATAAAATCAGATCATTGACCGGCTGGCAGCCCCGCTTCAACAATCTTGAAACAATCGTGGCGGACGCCTGGCGGTGGGAAAGCAGGTTAGCGGGAAAAAAAGCCGATTGACGATATCGCCTCTCGGTAGGACAATAAAGCCTTCGCCGGATCGCGGGGCTTTTTTTTATTGAGCTGCATCTGTCGCAGGTACGCTTCCGGCCCGCTGTAATTCGCGGTAGACCGGCACCGGTACCGGCTGGCCACTCTTGAGACGGAGCACACTGAAATGCAGATGTGTCGGCGACCGTCGATTAGCGGCGTTGAGTCCGCTGCGGCCGACCGAGGCCAACAGATCGCCCGGTCTGACAATGGTTCCCAACTCGACAAACAGCTCCTCGTTATGGGCGTAGTAGGCCAGCAGGTCGTTGGCCGGATCATAGACCCAGAGGTAGTTCCCCCCCCGCAGTCCGCTTCCCTGCTGCCACCCCTTCTGGAGCGCCACTACGATGCCGCCGGTCATGGATAGAACCGGGACGGCCTTGCCGCTGCGATCATCGCGGTTGTCCTGATTCCGATCGCGAATAAAGATGTCATACGCCGGGTGCCCGCCGTGGCGGTTGCCGCTGAAGAAGTCGTAGCCGCCCGGGATGAAGCCGTGGCTTCTCCCCTTGTCGATGGCGCCGGCATCGTAGCCTGCCAGCGGAAAAATCCAGTCAGCCGATGAATACCCCCTGCCGCCGCGCCCGTAGTATTCAGTACGAATCTCGGCCAGTCTGGCGGAGAGCTCTTTGCGGGCTGCAGACTTGCTGATCCGGCCGTCACGGATCAGGCTGTTTAATTCATCGTAAGCCGAACAGGGAAGGCTTGCCGGCGCTGTCCGTGAGGGTGCCACTGTCACCGGTGGAATGAGCAATTCGCTCAGGTCGGGGTCAGCGGCTGCAGTGGAAATCGCGGCACACACGCAAAAACAGAGTGCTGCGGATGTGGCCAATGCTTTTTCCGGATTCATATCACCACCGTGCCGTCGTATCCGCAGAGCAGCGGGCGCATCCGGGTGCCGGGCGCATGCACGGCAGCGGCCTTTCTGGCCCGGTTCGCAACAAGTTCCATGAGCTCCCTGTCAAAGCCGCTTGCAACGGCGATTTCACGGGCGGTATTGGCGTGAGAAATAATCGCCAGGTTTTCGCGGGGAGCGTGCGCAGCCTCAGCCCATTCCCGCAGCACGGCAAGGTCAAGTTCAGAGGCGGCCGCATGGGTGTTCTCATAGCCGCAGGCAATTTTGAGCATCTTGGCAAACTGGCAGGCGATGACCGGTTTCATGAAGCCGCGCATCGCACAAGCCCGCAGAGCATACGCGACATGGTCTCCCATCATGATGAATGCCTCTTCAGGGAGACGTACGAGATGCTTTTGGGCGGCCATCTCGCTGCTCCGCCCGGTGGAAAGGACAACCGTCTGGCAGCCGCAGGCCCTGGCGACATCCAGGGCTGCATCAATGGTGTCGGTCCAGGCCTTGGCCGATATGGGGCGCACAATGCCGGTCGTTCCGAGGATAGAAAGTCCGCCGAGGATTCCCAAGCGGGCATTGAGGGTCTTTTTAGCGCGCTCTTCGCCGTCGGGGATTGAGATGGCAATTTTGAATGTTGAATAGTGAATGTTGAATTCAGACAGAACAGCATCCACGGCCTGCTCGATCATCCGGCGCGGTACCGGGTTGATGGCCCATTCGCCCGGAGGAATCGCCAGACCCGGTTTGGTCACTTTGCCGATGCCGATGCCGCCGGTGATGATGATGTTATTCTCCCCTTCAGTAATAGCGGGCCGGGGGGGATTCGCCGTCACCGTTGCCCACACTTCTGCCCCGTTGGTTATATCCGGATCATCACCGGCATCCTTGACCACGAAACAGCCCGCCTCGTTCGCCGAAAAAAACTGACCATGCAGCTGAAAGGTGGCGCTGACTCCGGCCGGGAGGTCAATGGTGACCTCGGGAACGAAGGCCTGGTTCACCAGCATCAGAGCTGCGCCTTTTGCGGCTGCAGCTGCGCAGGCTCCGGTGGTGTATCCGGATCGCAGGAGTTTTTTCATACCATCCTCCCCAGAAACAGATGCCAGAGATGCAGCGTGATAAACGAGAGCGGTATCCCGACCCCGACCAGCATGCCGACCAGTTGCGGACGGAGGTTATGGTCGATGGCGATAATTCCGGCGGTAATCATCGGGGCCATGGCCGCTTCGAAGATCGTTACCTGAACCACACTCCCCACGGCTCCGATAATGGAGCTGTACAGCAGGAAGATAAACGCCGGGCCAAGGATGAGTTTGTAGGCCAAACCGGCTGCAAGCGGTCGTAGAACCTGTCGCATTCCGCCGAACTGAAGCTGGAAGCCGACTGAAACCAGAGCCAGCGGGGTCAGGGTGCTGCCAAGTTTTTGCAGTATCTGGACGCTCCATTCCGGAAAAGAAACCGGTCGCAGCAGCAGTGCCAGGACCAATGCCTGAAAAGGGGGGAACAGCAGGATCTTGCGGGCCATCTGGCGTGGCGTGACATCACCGGACGAATAGAGCGCTGCAGCAAAAATACCGAGTGTGGAGAGCACCATGAAGGAGCCAAGCTGATCGGCAATGATTCCGATGCCGAGATACTCTTTGCCGAAATAAGCCTCAATCATCGGCAGGCCGACAAAGGAGGTGTTGCCGAGACCGGCGACCAGTATCAGCGCCCCGGTCGTCTCTCTGTCAAGCCGGAACAGTTGCCCGGCAACCCCGAAAATCAGCCAGGAGCAGCCGAACAGCAGCCAGGCCATTCCGGCTGTAAGCAGCAGTGATGAATCGATCGAGAGGGCGTGAATATGCAGGACCGTCAGGGCCGGCAGCGAGATGTGAATGATAAAACCGTTCAGCGCTGCGGGGGTTGCACCGGGAAAGCGCCCCGTTTTCCTGAGCCCGATGCCTGCCAGAAGGCAGATCGCCAGTAGGATGATGTTGCTCATGGCGTCATGTCACCGCCGCGTGGCCAGGATGGCCAGCGCATTTACCACGGCGGCGGCCACATTGGATCCCCCCTTGCGCCCGATGTTGGTTATGAACGGGATATTGTGGGTGCCGGATGCCA
>JBAVTM010000007.1:0-1885 GCA_049696195.1 Desulfuromonadaceae bacterium
AAGCTTTATTTGAAAATCATATTGTGCGGCACGGGATACCGAACCAGGAATATCTGCCTGGGTGTGGCGTCCGTAACCGTGCTGGTATGGCGTCAAGGCGTGATCTCCCTCGTGAGGCATCTGTTGAGGGTTTTTGGCGCCTGGGGAGCAGAGGGAATGAAAATCGGAATCCATATGCTGTTTCTGATGGTCTGCTTTCTTATTACCGGACTGGCGGTGGCCGCATCAAATCCCGTAACGCCGGAAATAAAATGCCCGTCGGGGGTTGAACAGGTACTGGATTCAAGCGGAATCTGTATCGATCCGGGCATCGTTGTTACCCCGCCGGCTCCCGAAGGGTCACTGCCGTTGCTGTTTCCGCTGCAGAGCACGCAGAAACGAGAGGAAGAGAGCCTTCTCACAACAGTAGAGACTCCCGGCAAGCCGAAGGATTCGAATAAGAAGACCATTGTCTATTTTTTCTGGGGAAAGGGGTGCCCCCATTGTGAAGAGGAACAGCATTTTCTCGAAGGGCTGAAGCGCGCTCAACCTTCGCTGGAAATCAGAGATTACGAGGTTTGGTATAACAGGCAGAATGCAGGGAAGATGGCCGCCCTGCTTCGGGTGTATGGCGTGCAATCCTCCGGCGTCCCGGTCACGATAGTTCAGGACCGGGTGTTTTCTGGTTTTACGGCCCAGACCAGGGCCTCGATAGAAAAGCGAATCAACGAATGCCAGATCGTCTCATGCGGCGACCCCGCTGAGCGGCTCAGCAGAACCGATCATTCCGGACCGGCCGCACGACCTCAGCCTTTCGTTTCAAGGACCAGCGCTAAAGCCGGAGAGACTGATACATCCGTTACCATCCCTCTTCTGGGAGCTCTCGATGCCCGGAATGCCTCCCTGCCGGTGATTACGCTGGTCATAGCCGGGATGGACAGCTTCAATCCCTGTGCATTTTTTGTGCTGCTCTCCCTGCTCGGCCTGCTGGTGCACGCCCGATCACGCAATAAAATGTTCCTGATCGGCGGGATATTCGTGTTCTTTTCCGGCTTTATCTATTTCCTGTTCATGGCGGCCTGGCTGAACCTGTTTCTGATCATGGGGCATGTCGCTGTCATTACGGTGATCGCGGGGTGCGTATCGGTGGTTATCGCAGGGATCAATATCAAGGATTTCTTCCTGTTCAAGCAGGGGATTTCCCTGACCATTCCCGACAGTGCCAGGCCGAAGCTGTTTGATCGGATGCGAAGACTGATGCGCTCGACCTCGCTTGTTTCACTCATGATCGGCACGACGGTGCTCGCTGTCGTCGCCAATTCCTATGAACTGCTCTGTACGGCCGGATTTCCGATGGTCTTTACCCGGATACTTACCCTGAGCAACCTTTCGACAGCAACCTATTACCTGTATCTGGTCCTGTACAATACCATTTATGTCATCCCGCTGTTCATCATCGTTCTCGGGTTTACCCTCACGCTCGGGAAACGGCAGCTGTCCGAATGGCAGGGAAGAGTCCTGAAGCTCGTATCGGGAGTCATGATGCTCGGACTCGGCGGCGTCCTCCTCGTGAATCCGGCACTCCTGAACAGCGTGGCGGTCTCGTTCATCATCCTGGCATCGGCACTGGGGGTCTCGCTGCTCGTGGCCACGGTAACAAGAAAACTGGGACGGTAATTGACCATGGTGAACGATGCCGGTGCTGCTCCGGTGTGTCTTTGTGGTGGAACTGGGGCGTTACAGACCGGACAGGAGAACGGCCTTTTACTCGGTTGAATGAAGGTGCGCGGGAGAGGAAAGAGCGGCTATAAGCTCAGTGTCGAGAATACCGGTGGCGCAACAAAAAAGGGGTTACAGCGCAAGCCGTAACCCCTTTTATTTGTTGTGCGCCCGGAGACGATGATTA
>JBAVTM010000008.1:0-3685 GCA_049696195.1 Desulfuromonadaceae bacterium
GAACAGTGCGTTGAGGATAATAATGATTATCTGCTCGATGGCATGCTGACCGTGCGCGAAGTAAATCTCCGGCTCAATCTGCATCTGCCGGAAGACGCTCCTTATACAACCATCGCCGGCTTCCTGCTCGCGCAGGCCGGACGCCTGCTGCAGCAGGGTGAAAGTATCCGCTTTGAGGGTACCCGTTTTACGGTGGAAAGTGTCGATAGAAAAAGGATTCGTCGTGTCAGGGTGACTGCAGAGGAGCAGTTGACATGAAGTTTTCATCCCGATTCATCAAATTATCCGGTGTTCTGCTGGTAACAATCGCGACGCTTGTGACCGCAACGGCGTTATTCCTCCCCTACCTCCTGGATGTCAATGCCTACCGCGCTGAAATCGTAACAGCTCTCCAGCAAAGCCTCAATCGCCCGGTCAGTTTCAGTTCCGGGTCATTTGCCTGGCATTTCGGCCCATCATTTGAATTTGAATCTTTTGCTGTCAAAGAAAGGGACGGAGTCGCCGATTTTATTACGGCGCGCAAGATCACCGTTACATTGGCTTTGATCCCGTTGCTGGAAAAAAAGATTGAATTTAAGAACCTTATTCTGGATGGAACGACCATTTCACTGTTCCGCAACTCAGACGGCACGCTTAATATCGACGACCTGCTGAAACCGGGCGAAGATGGCGTGCGCGTCAATTTCAAAAAAATCCGGATACACAAGGGAGCCATACTCTGGAGCGACATGGCGGGTCGAAAAGAGCCGTTTACTGCCGCCCTGCGTAACATTTCCCTTGCCGCAGACCACCTTAACCGTGGACAAAAAGGACACTTGAAATTGACTGCGGACCTTCCTGCAACAAGGGGCGCCCCCACCCGCATCTCTCTTTCAGGGAGTATGCGGCTCCCCCAACAGGGAATATCGCTGCTGGAAGAAACTGCCCTGGATTGTGATCTGTCGGTCAAACAGGCCGAAATCGGCAGATTCTGGCCCTATTTCGGACGGTTTGTCCCGTTTGGCAACACCGGCGGCAGACTGGATTTTGCCACCAGCCTCAAGGGCAAGCTGCAGGATTTTACTGCAAAAGGGAAAGTTCAGGTCAGCGGAGCGACCGTCCATTGGCCGACGGTATTTCACGCGACCCTCGCTCCCAAATCCCTTCAGTTTGAATATACGATTGCCCTGACAAAGCAGCTGATTGATATTTCGGCTGTAGACATCGGTATGGAGGGGTTCCGGATCAAGGGGAATTTCCGGATGCAGGATTACCTGACCAAAGATCCGCGCATCATCGCCAAAGCGAGCACACCTGCAACATTCCGCTACGAAGATGTCAAAAATTATGTGCCGTACGGAATAATCGATAGTGACACCGCAGACTATATTGAAAACAAGATTAAAACCGGAATATTCAAACTTGACACCGGAGTTCTGGACGGGCGGATCAGCCAGATTGCCCACATGGAGATCGGCCAGAACAGCAACACCCTCATGATTCGCGGGCCGGTAGAAAAGGCGGTCTTGAGTTATGGACCGAAAGCGCCGACATTCAATAACTTGAGGGGAATTATTGAACTAAAGGGTAAAAACTTCAACCTGATCGGCATGACGGGAAACTTCGGGACCTCTCCCTTTTCGCTGAACGGATCGATCACAGAATACAATACCGACAAGCAGGGCGAATATCCTATCAGAATGGATATCGCACCGCACCCCCCTGAAATGGCCTGGCTTACAAAATTTGCCGGCATTCAAAAACTTGAATACAGCAACAGTTCTTCATTACGACTGGTCGGCAGCGGCCACTATTCAGCCTACAGGCTGAACGGTGACTGGGATCTCAAGCAGGCCGCCTACTCGCTCCCCGGCTATGTCAGCAAACCGCTCTCGATGCCCCATACGCTCAGATTCAGTACGGTTATCGGCAAGGAATCAACCAAAGTCACATCGGTTGTCTATAATCTTCAGCCGCTGGTTGTTACCGGCAGCGGTCTGATCGGTTATGGAGAAAAGCCGTATCTCGGTTTCGATCTCCAGACCAACCGGTTCGTAATGAATGAAACCACGCCAATTCTCTCCATGTGGCAGAAGTACAAGCCGCGGGGAACGGTACAGGCGCATATCCGGGGGGGCGGAGACCCGGCAGATATGAGCGCCATGGATTACCATGGTACTGTTGACCTCACCCGGTTAAGCTTCCAGCCTGATGAGCGCCTGAAACAGATCAGCGGCATCAGCGGTTCGATAACGTTCAAAGGCAACAGCCTGGAAACCTCCGCGATTGCAACCCGCTACGGCAGCTCCGTGATTACCATGAAGGCCGCCATCAAGAGCCTCAAAAACCCTGAAGGAGACATCACACTCTCCTCGCCGCAGTTCTACCTGCGTGACATGAACAGCGTCGAAAATCGTCCCGATGCCAGCATCAGGCGATTTAACGCAAGCGGTACGCTGCGCAAAGACGCCATCGTCCTGCACAGCGTATCCGGCCTGATCAATTCATCCAATTTCAGCCTGAGCGGTATATACCTGACCGGCCGTACTCCGCAGGCAACCCTGTCGGTGACGTCGTCAAAACTCGATCTGGATGAACTGCGCATGTTTATTTCACCGGCACAAAAGGGGGACAGCCCCCAGACTCCGGGGCTGGATGTAAAGATCACGCTGAATGTCGAGGCGGGAAATTACGGCAAGTTGGCATTCAGCAAATTGAACGTCTCTGCCCAACAGGATAAAGGCACGGTGTATCTGCAGAACCTTACCGCCGGAATGCTGGGGGGAAAACTCTCGGCAAAGGGGAGGATTGCCCCCGGAGGCGAGAAGGGGGATCGCTATGACCTGACTCTCGACATTTCCCGGGCCGACGCTGAAAAACTGTTCGAGGCACTCGACATCTCCCGTGAGGTTACCGGCACCCTGGCACTTCACGGGGACCTGACGGCCCGCGGGAATACACTGCTCGATATCAAAAAGAGCGCTTTGGGGAATATTCGGCTGACCATGAACAACGGAACATTGAGAAAGTTCAGCACCCTCTCCAAGGTTTTTTCCATTTTAAATGTTTCCCAGCTGCTCAAATTCAAGCTGCCCGACATGGCTTCCGGCGGCATGCCGTACAGCAGCATCAAGGGGAGCATATCGGTTAAAGAAGGTCTTCTGGCCACTCAGGATCTCTTCATAAGCAGTAATGCCATCAACGTGTCGATAGTCGGAACCGCGGATATTGTCAAAGAAGAGTTGAATCTTACCCTCGGAGCCCAGCCTCTTCAGACAGTGGACAAGGTCGTCAACCGGATTCCAATCGTTGGCTGGCTGTTGACCGGGAAAGAAAAGGATTTACTGACCGCTTATTTCGAGGCGAAGGGGAAATGGTCCGACCCTCAGGTCAGCGCCATTCCGGTGAAATCAATCGGCAGGGGGATACTGAATATTTTTATCAGGACATTTCAATTGCCGGTGAAGCTGTTTACTGACACCGGTGAAGTGATCATGGGTCAATAGATGGTTGTCGGCTGAACTTACTTACGGGCTGTCATAGGTAGATTGCCCCAACGCCGGGCAAGATGTTGTCGTTCCACCTCCTCCGCCACCAGCAATCGGAACAACCCCTCCCCCTCCCCCTCCCCCTCCACCCTTCGGCATCATCCAAAGCAGAACCTGTTCGCAGGGACTCAACTTTCAAACAGACTCATCTGTTCAGG
>JBAVTM010000009.1:0-8146 GCA_049696195.1 Desulfuromonadaceae bacterium
CTCTGACAGGGACGGCTTCCCTGGCCCTGGCCGCAGGTTTCAAGATTAACGAACAGGGAGCCAAGGCCATGGGGATGGCCAATGCCTTTGTCGCCCAGGCAGATGATCCGACGGCCCTCTATTACAATCCGGCCGGGATTGCCTATCTTAAGGGAGCACAGATCAACCTCGGATCGCTGATCATTGCCGTGCCCCAGACGGAATTTGACGGGACAACCTCCTTAACCGGCAATCTCCCGCTCGGCAACGGCACATCACCGGTATTCGAGAAGGCAAAGCGGGATTTCTTTATTGCACCTACGTTGTATGCAACCTATTCCCTTGAAGCCATGCCGGTTACCTTCGGGCTTGGTGTCAGCTCGATCTACCCCCTTGCCAAGAGCTGGGACGGTAGTAGTGCCTTCCGCAACCAGATAGAAAATATAGCCATTAAACCGATCAACTTTCAACCGACCGTCGCCTACCGGTTCGACGACCTGAATCTTGCGATTGCCGCCGGTCTGGACGTGACTCATACGATTGTCACATTGCAAAAGAGCGCCTATACGAGCACGATTACCGGCGGGGCGCCCTATGGCGCGTTTGAGCTTGGCGAGCTGGGGGTGGATGGCACGGCCACCGATGTGGGATGGAATGCCGGGCTGCTCTGGAAGCCGCGCACGGATCTCTCTTTCGGAGTCGCCTACCGCAGCGAAATAACGCTGCACATCAAGGGTGATGCTAATTTCCTGGCAACAAGCCCGGCCGGTCTGAGCGCGATGGGCATCGATTACACGGTCTTGCCGTCAAGCGCAATTCCGTTTACCCGCACGCGTTTTACATCCACCGCCTCAACGACAATAACTCTCCCGGACAGCCTGGCTCTGGGGGTTGCCTGGAAGCCGATCGAGCGGCTGACGCTTGAATTCGATGCCGAGCGCACCGGCTGGAGTTCATACGATAAGCTTGAAATTGCATTTGATTCCTCATCCAAGCTCAATGTTTTCAACAACAAGCCGTCGCCGAAGAACTGGAAGGATGTCTGGGCATACAAGGCAGGCGGCCAGTATGCCTACAACAAGAACCTTGACCTGCGTGCCGGCTATGCCTACGACAACAACCCTATCCCCGATTCGACCCTGGGGCCTGAACTCCCGGACAGCGATCGGCACAACGTCAGCATTGGTATGGGGGTCCATAACGATACGGTTGCGCTTGATTGCGCCTATATGTGGGTGCACTGGGTTGGCAGGACGTCCAATAATCAGGACCAGATCACACTGAGCGGTCAGAACGGCACGTTCAGGAGTGACGCTCATCTCTTCGGCGCCAACATAACCGTGAAATTCTAATCTGTGAAAGGAGATACCATGTACAAGACAGTGAAAAACTTTCTGCTCCTTATACCTGTTCTGATCGCTTTCGGCTGCAGTTCCGGCGCATCTGCCCCACCTGCAGGCGCCACCGTCAGCTCCAATACCGCGGTGTTCGACCCGGGCGCCGGTAATGTGCCGCTCCCCAATATACTGGCAACGGCAACGGCCGCCGACCCGCTCACCGGAAGAGCGGCCAATAAGCCGATGACGCCTCCTGAAGCGCTGGCGTATGTAAACCTCCATGAGGTGGGCGGCACCAATGCCGTGGCCGGCCTGAATGCCCCGATCTACATCCGCTTTCAGAAACCTGTTGTTCCTGCCACCGTCACGCCGGCCACGGTCAAGGTGTTTCAGCTCGGGGTCGATTCAAACGGCCTGACGGAAACCGGCCCGCTCAGCTTTGTCGACATCTCGGCCCTGTTCGACTTTTCATACAGAGCGGGAGGCACAGACCTTCATCTCTTCCCGAAATTTCCGCTGCAGCCCGGGGTTCGCTACCTGTACGTCGTCACCAGCGGCGTGAAGGATGCCGCAACAGGGGGGTCACTGAGCGGATCATTCTATTTCGAGGCGCTCAAGGCCACCACGCCGCTGCTCGGAGCATTCGCCGGACTCGAGGCTATCAGAGATAACGTATATGCCGATGCGGGAAAAACGGTTGTCAAGCTGTCCGGATACGCAAAGGTGATGGATGATCTTATCGCTGCGTCCGGAACCACAACAATCACCAGTCGTGCCCAGATCGCCGTGCTTGGCCGTTTCATCACCACCGCCGCCGGCTACGTCCAGACCGACGCCGCCAGCGCCGCCTCCCGCATCCCTGTGGAGAGTGCCCTGCGCGCCTTTGCAGCCGGTGCGGCTTTGGGAGGTCTGACCGGTAAAACCTGGACGAACGCCGTTAATGGCGCAACAACTATCCCCGCCGCTGCGTTCTGGACCGGTGCAGGTCTGCCAGGCGCACCCCCATCCACACTTGCCGCTGTTGTTACCGGTTCAATTAACAGTGCACAGCTTTCCATTGATCCGGTTGTCGCGCAGGCAAATGCTTCATCAATCGACCTTTCTGCAGTATCAGGCGCCTACAACTTTCAAGGCGCCGGTGTCGTACAGCCGTACCGTGACGGTGCCGGAGCATTGACCGGCTATTATCACACGTCGGCCACGATTCCATTTGTCTACCTTGTCCCGTCTTCACCCAACGGGAAAACCATTATCTTCCAGCATTCCATAACCAGACAGAAGGAGGACGTGCTGGCTCTTGCCGGTGCGCTTACCGGAGCAGGTTATGCTGTCGTGGCCATTGACCTCCCGCTGCATAATGCGCTGGCAATTTCGACCCACACCACCGGGGACAGCTGGGGGGAGGACTTCATGGCGCTTGGCGCTCCACTGGCCAACCGCTCCAATATTCAACAGGCGGCTTTTAATCTCAACCGACTGGAGTTGACGCTTAAAACGGGAGGTTTTGCGGCAGCAGGCATTGCCCCGGCTCCACCGACAGAGATAAAGTTTGTCGGGTTCAGTCTTGGCTCGGTTGTCGGTGCATATTATCTGGCGGGCAACACGACGTTGGCGACCTCCGGTGCTCCATACAACCAGACGTCCCTGAACAGCGATATGAAAGGGTTTCTCAGTGTGCCTGGTGCGCGTCTGGCCTACCTGATGATGAACAGCCCGTCGTTTGGTCCAAGTATAAATGCAGGGCTTGCAGCCAAAGGCGTTATAAAAGATTCTCCAACATATCACCAGTTCTTCCAGGTCACCCAGACGATTATTGACCCGGCTGATCCGGCTTCTGTTACAACGCCGCTCGCAGCCGGACTGCCTTCAAGGCTTTCCGGGCGACTTGCGATTCAGGAGGCGACCAGTACAACGTTTGCCGCAGACGGTATCACGCCGACTAACGGAGATTTAACGATCACCAACCCCTATACCCGCTATCTGGGGAATGCCCTGGGCGGGCGTGAAATACTGGGTTCTGCCGGGACGGCCGTTGCCCCGGGTTTCAAACAGCTGGGCTATCGGGGAGGCGCTCTGCCACGAATTCCCTCGTCATTCATGTATACTCTGACTGCCGGTGCGCCGGCACCCAAGGCAGACTTTGCCGCACAGAGCGGTATCGGAGCAGCCACGCCGTCGGAAGGCTATTTCCAGTTCGATCAGGCCGGCGTCAATCATGGCTTCCTGATCGATCCATCCGCATCTCTTGCCAATACCCAGTATGCCCAGTCGCAGATGGTCCAGTATCTGCTCTATGGTGGAATCGTTGACCCGACTCCTTCCGGCGCGGCAAAAATGGTGGCAGGACCAGAAATTCCGGCAATGAATTTTGATTTCCACTTGCCGCCCGTGCTGAAAATATTCGGGTATTAAGCAGATTCGTGGCATACCGCGTCACCGAAGGCGGGGCTGCGGCTCCGCCTTCGGTGGCTTGAACCATTCAAAACCGTGGAGGGACAGATGCAGGAAGATATTTTCAGAACATTTCAGGAACGTTTCAAGAAGGGTGTATTCAATGTGCCGACTACGTTCTATTTCTCAATCGACGATATCAGGAAGACGCTGACTCTGGACGCGGAGTGCTGCCTTGTCGAGGACGGGAAAACGGTTGAAGATGCCGATTGCGTCTGCAAAACCAGCGCAACGATGTTCACCAGAATCTGGAACGACGGCTACCGGCCGGGGATCATGGATTTCATGGGTGGCGCAATCAAATCAAACGCTCCGCAATTGTTGCAGCAATTGTTAACCGCTTTCGGCAAGTAGCCGGAAGTTAAACCACCAATCCTAACCCGGACAAGCCGGAACACTTTTCTTCACCCACCTCACCTCGTCGTTACATACTCCGCAATCGTCTGCGCGATCCGCTCCGGAGAGTTCTTGTCGTTGTTGAAGACCAGGTGATAGAAGCGGAGGTCACCGGGATCCAGGTTGAAGTAATCGTGGATGAAGGCATCGCGCTCCTTCTGATTCTTCTCGACGACACCCTCTGCCTCGTCCTTTGATATATTGAGCCGCCGGGCGATGGATGCCACCTTGAACTGGTGGGACGCGTATATGCGGAAATGGTAGCAGTTTTTGAGCTGCTGCGTGACGATGCCGCTTCCACGCCCGACAATGATCGAGTTGCCCTGTTCCGCCAGGGAGAACACATGCTTGCAGAGCAGCCGGAAATAGTCCTTCTCGCTCTTCCAGTGCGACGAAAATGTGGCCATTACCTCATCGAGAAGACGGCTTTTCTTCTCCCCCAGGTTGCGCACGAGCTCTTCCGAAAGATTATGATGCTTCGCCACCTCATCCAGCAGCGCCTTGTCCATGACGGCCCAGGGGCGCCCGCTCTTCTTCTCCATGAGCCCCTTGAGGCATTCGGTCATCGGAAACGCCTCGCAGCCGAATTCGCGGGAAACGGTTATGGTGGGATACGTCTTGCCGCGGGAGGCATCGTTCTCGTCCTTCCTGCGATTGAACTCAAGCAGCGCTCCGAGCCGCATATCAATTGATGGCACCAGCAGTCTCTCTGACATGGCATCCTCCTTCACACGGTAGTAATGGTGCGTTTGAATGAATTATACCATGATCGGGCAGATTCACAATCCAGGGATATGCGTGCGCGTGAAGGCATTCCGCTCCGGTGCACAAACGGCCGGGGCCATCTTATTAATTCATTCGTTTGAGACAGTAACAGCATAATATCCCTCTGGACATGCCTTCCCCCCCTCTGATAGAGTGCATAATTCCATGAAAATCAAACGTCTTGAAATATCCGGCTTCAAATCTTTCGCCGACAAGGTTGTGCTGGACTTCCAGCAGGATGTGACCGGCGTGGTCGGTCCGAACGGCTGCGGCAAGTCGAACATCGTCGATGCGATCCGCTGGTGCATGGGGGAGCAATCCGCCAAGAACCTGCGCGGCAAGGCGATGGAGGATGTGATTTTTGTCGGCAGCGAGAACCGTAAACCGCTGGGGGTGGCCGAGGTGTCGCTGGTCTTCTCCACCGAGGATGGCCGTGCGCCGGCCAAATATCTCGATTATGCCGAGATTCAGCTCACCCGCCGTCTCTACCGCGACGGCGACAGCGATTATCTGATCAACAAGACCCCCTGCCGATTGCTGGATATCACCGAACTCTTCATGGATACCGGCGTCGGCACCCGCGCCTACTCGATCATCGAACAGGGGAAGATCGGTCAGATCCTCCATTCGCGCCCGGAGGAACGCCGCTTTCTGATCGAAGAGGCGGCCGGGGTTACCAAGTTCAAATCGCGCAAGCAGCTGGCCCTCAAAAAGATCGAGGGGACCCGCCAGAATCTGACCCGCCTGGCGGACGTGCTGGGAGAGATCCGGCGGCAGCTCGCTTCGCTGCAGCGGCAGGCCAAAAAGGCCGAGAAGTTCCGGGAGGTCCGCGACGAACTGCGCGACATCGAGCTGCTCTTTACGGCGCGGGAGTATTGCGAGACGCAGAGCCAGCGGGGGATTGCGGAACACGAACTTGCGGCTCTCAACCAGCGTATCCGCGAGGTCTTTGCCGCCTCCGCAGTGGGAGAATCGCAGGCCGAGGAGGGCCGCGTGGCGCTCCTGGAAGCGGAAAAGCAGCTGGCAACCGCCCAGGAGGATATCTTCCGCGTCAGGAGTGAGTTCAGCACGACCGGGAGCATGCTTGAGTTCCAGCGCAAGGAACTGGCCGGGCTGGATGGCCGGCTGGCGCGGCTGGCGGCCGAATCCGCCGAACTGGATGTACGGCTGAAAGAGTGCGGAGAACAACGGGGTCTGCTGGAGCTTCGCCGTGACACGGGGGCCGTGGACGCCGCCGGAATGCAGGCGGAGCTGGAACGGGCTGAGGAGGCGCTTGCCGGTCACCAGCTGGCCGAAGAGGGGCTGAACCGGGATCTGGAGAACCGCCGCCGCGAGCTCTTTACCGCGCTGGCTGAGGCGGCCCAGTTCAAGAGCCGTTTTGAGAATGCCCAGAAACGATTGGCCGCGCTCCGGGAGCGGCTCGACCGCCATGCCCGCGAAGCGATGCAGCTGGCCGAGCGCCGTGAAGAGCTGCGCCAGCGGGGTGGGGCGCTGGAGAAGGAAATCGCGTCCGGTCAGCAGGAGCAGGAAACGCTGCAGGCTCTCCTCTCCTCCCTGCGCGGCCGTGAAGATGACCTGAAACTGCGGCTCCCGGAGATCGAAAAGGGGTGGCAGTCGAGCCGGGACGGGTTGAACCGCAGCTCCTCGCGGCTCAATTCGCTCAAAGAGCTGGAAGCCCAGTTTGCCGGTTTCGGCCAGGGAACCCGGACGCTGATGAAGGAAGCCTCCCTCCGCTCCCGTTTCAACGGTGTGCTGGCTGATGCGATTCAAGCCCCCCCCGAACTGGAACCGGCGCTTGAGTCGGCTCTGGCGGAGCGGCTGCAGTGCATCCTCTGCTCCGACGATCGGGATGCCATCGGGGCGCTGGAGTTTTTAAAAGCACATAATGGCGGGCGGGCCGGAATTGCCGTGCCGCTGGAACTTCCGGCCGCAGCGCCGCTGCAGGCGACGGGAGCCGTTCCACTGGCGGAACAGGTGCAGCTGAACGGTCCGTACGCCGGATTGATCCTGAACCTGCTGGCCACGGTCATGCTGACCGATGACATCGGCTCGGCGCTCCGGTTGGCCCGCCGGCATCCCGGTCTGACCTTTGTCACCCGCGACGGCGACATGGTCGCCCAGGGGGGGGTTGTCAGCGGCGGTTCAAGTGAACAGGTCGATAAGGGGCTGATCCACAAGAAGCGTGAAATCAGGGAGCTGGAGCTGGCGGTGGCCCGCCTGGAAGAGGAGACGGTGACTCGCGGCAAGCAGCGGGATGATCTCCGGCAGCAGAGTCAGGAGGTGGCCGAGGGGCTGAAGAACGGCGGGGTGCAACTGCACCAGGCTGAGCTGAAGCTGGCCGGACTGCTCAAGGATCGCCAGCAGGCCGGTGATGAAGCCGCCCGCATTGCCGAGCGCCTGGAGGTGCAGTCCCTGGAATCCGAGAATCTCAATGAGGAGCAGGGCGCTCTGGAGGCCGAGCTGAAGCTGGCCGGAGAGCAGATATCACGGACAGGTGACGCCTCAAAGGCGCTGGAGGCGGAGACATCCCGTTTGAAGGGGGAGCTTGACGCCCGGCGTCTGCAGCTGGCTGCTGTCCGCGAAAAAGTGACCGCTATCCGGGTGCAGACCGCTACGGTCAGGGAGCAGCACGATGCCGGTCTGCGCGCACTGTCCGATCTTGAACAACGTACGGAAGAAATCGTGCGCCGCATGGCTGCCGACCGACAGGAGATCGAATCCGGTGCTGCCGCCAGAGTGCAGCTTCAGGGTGAGATCGGTGCGGCTACGGAACGTCTGGAAGGGCTGGTCCGGGAACAGGCGGAGTCTGAGGGGCGGCTGGCCGTTATACGGGAACGTTTTGAGGCGGCGGGCGCTGCGCTGAATCTGAAAGAGGCACAGCTCAAGAAGAGCCGCGAAGAGAGCGACGCGGTCCGGCAGTCGCAGGCTGACCTCAACCTTCGTTTTTCGACTCTGACGCTGCAGGGGGAACATCTGGAGCAGGCACTGCAGGAGCGGAGCCGCATCACCATGGCGGAAGCAGTGGCAAAGCTGGAGTCGGCCGAATTCGACGAAGCGGCCGGCAGGGTCCGACAGGTCGAATTGCAGCGGCTTCTGGATGAGATGGGGGAAGTCAACCTGATGGCGATCGAGGAGTGCGCAGGGATGGAGGAGCGCTTCACGTTTCTGAGCGGTCAGAAGGAGGACCTGGAGGAATCGCTGCGCGGCCTGCAGCAGGC
>JBAVTM010000010.1:0-4422 GCA_049696195.1 Desulfuromonadaceae bacterium
AGGAAGCGACCGCCAGCAGGTCCGGGATATACACTTTCTCGACGAAGTCCTGGGCTTTTTTCAGCAGCCGCTTGATCTCGATCAGCTTGTCGGCATTCAAGGCATTCTGGGAATCCGGATCGATCGGGATCGACATCCCCCCTACCAGGAACGTCTGAGGATGCGGGTTCTTGCTCCCGAGTATCGCGTGGATCTTGATGACGTCCTTCTGCCACTCGAGCGCTTCGAGATAATGGGCGGTCGCCATCAGGTTGGCTTCAGGCGGCAGCTTGTAGGCGGGGTGCCCCCAGTATGCGTTGGCAAAGGGGCCCAGACGGCCTGACGCGACAAACGCCTTCACCTTGTCCTGCACCGCTTTGAAATAGGTGGCCGAGTTGTTCGGCCAGTCCGAAAGCGACGCGGCCAGGGCGGCCGTTTTGGCCGGATCGGCTTTCAGGCCGGACGTGATGTCAACCCAGTCGAGCGCATGCAGGTGATAAAAGTGAATGACGTGATCCTGAACATTCTGGATCCCCATGATAATGTTGCGGATCAGCTGCGCATTGGGGGGAATCTTGATCTTGAGCGCATCCTCAACGGCCCGGATGGACGCGATCGAATGTACGGTGGTACAGACACCACAGAAACGCTGCGTCCAGAACCAGGCATCGCGAGGGTCACGCCCGCGGAGGATTTTCTCGATACCGCGAAACATGGTGGCCGAGCTCCAGGCATCTTTTATGAAGCCTCCTTCGATCTCGGCTTCAATGCGGAGATGCCCTTCAATTCTGGTAATCGGATCTACAACAATCCTGGCCATATGTCATCCCTCCTTTGTTTCTGCAGGTTCTTTATCCTTGCGCAGCGCATTCAGTGCGCCATGAACAGCGAAGGCCGCAGCCGCACCGGCCGCCAGACCGAGGCCGATCTTGTCGGCGGTCGCCTCGATACCGAAGCCGGGAACATTCGGCAGCCGGCGGTACATCGGCCCCATGGTATCCCAGAATTGAGGTTCCGAACACCCCGCACAGCCGTGACCGGAAGCGACCGGCCAGCTGGTCTTTTCGTTGTAGCGCTGGGTCGGGCAGTTGTGGAACGTGGCCGGTCCCTTGCACCCCATCTTGTAGAGGCAGAAACCTTTGCGATGGGCATCGTCACCCCAATGCTCGACATACTGCCCGGCATCGAAATGCGGACGCCGCTCGCAGTTGTCGTGAATGCGCTTGACGTATGCGAACAGCGGCCGACCCTTGCCGTCCAGCGCCGGTATTTTGCCGAACACCAGGTAATGCACGATCGTAGCGGTCAGGTTATCGGCGTTGCACGGGCATCCGGGGAGGTTGATGACGGTGGCGCCCGGCACCGCATCCCTGACGCCGACAGCGCCGGTCGGATTGGGCACGGCGGCGGGAATACCGCCAAAGGAAGCGCAGGTTCCGATCGCGATTGTCGCCGCGGCGCCGCCGCAGACCCGCCGGACGATATCCAGATGCGTTTTGCCTCCGGTGCAGCCGTAGACTCCGTCATCCTTCATCGAGATGGCGCCCTCGACGACGCAAATATATTTGCCTTTGTACTTGGCAATGGTGTTTTCAAGCGCTTCCTCGGCCTGGTGACCGGCAGCAGCCATGATGGTTTCATGGTAGTCAACCGACAGGATGTCAAGGACGATCTCACCGACGGTAGGATTGGCCGAACGAAGCAGAGCTTCCGAATCGCCGGTGCAGCCCTGGAATTCGACCCAGACCAGCGTCGGGCGCTTGACCTCATCCAGAGCCTGGGCAACCGTTGGGGCAAACGAGGCAGGTAGCGACATTGCCGCCGTCATTGCAGAACAGAACTTGAGAAAATCACGCCGGGACACCCCTCGCTGCTTGAGAATCTCAGCTACTGAGTATTCCCGCTTCTCTAAACCTTGTTCTGCCTGTACCGATACAATGCTGTTTTTTTGACTACTCATACCCAACCCCCTTTCAGAAGTTTCTACTGAAGTAAATCAAGAAAATCGATATTTTACTTGCCGAGGCATTTATAAATATAAACAGGTTCTATCGCAATACTTTTCTTAATATGCACCTCTCTTTTACGAATTAAAATCAATTGTACATGGACTCATGGAACAGTCAACAATCAAACATTTTTATTTTCCGGTTTTTTTGATCTTCTTTTTTTTCAGACTCTCCCTGACCCGCTTTTCAGCCCGCGCAATCAGCAAACGATGGCTTCCCTCACCATTTCCATCGGCAGGGGTGCGCTGGACGTAGCTGCCGTCCGGCTGCATATCCCAGGCAGAGCGCTGATCCGTCAGATGCGTGTCAAATATCGTGCGCAGTTCTCTGGTCAGTTCAGGCGACTCCACCGGGCAGAGGACCTCGACCCGCGCCTCAAGATTGCGTTTCATCGCGTCAGCCGAAGCGATAAAATACTCTTCGGCACCGCCATTGCGGAAATAGTAGATGCGGGCATGCTCCAGAAATCTGCCAATGACGCTGACTACCCGGATATTTTCGGAAAGCCCCGGTATTCCCGGGCGCAAACGGCAGGTATCGCGAACGATCAGGTCGATTTTGACTCCGGCCATTGAAGCCCGGTACAACCCCCGCACCACATCCCCATCCTCCAGTGCGTTTATTTTGAATTGAATGGCCCCGCCGCCGAGGGCCTGATGCAGTGTAATCTCACGCTCTATTTTATCAAGCAGCGCTTTTTTCAGCATCCGTGGAGCGAGTGCAATTTTTGAATACTTGCGTTTCAGCATGAAGCCGGTAGTCAGAAAATTGAACAGCTCGGTGACGTCTTCGGCAATGACCTGATCGCACGTCAACAGGCCGACATCACTGTACAAACGGGCGGTATCAGCATGATAATTGCCGGTGCCGATGTGCAGATACCGCCGCAGTCCGTTATAATCCTGACGTACAACCATGATGACCTTGCAGTGCGTCTTCAAGCCGACGACACCATACGTGACGTGCACGCCGGCCTCCTCCATCCGCTCCGCCAGGCTGATGTTGGTGGCCTCGTCGAACCGGGCCTTCAGTTCGACAACAACGGCGACCTGCTTGCCGTTGTTTGCGGCCAGAACCAGGGCATCGATGATACGGCTCTGGCGTGAGGTGCGATAGAGTGTCATCTTGATCCCGCGAACCTTGGGGTCGGTTGCGGCCTCACGCAAAAAACGTTCGACCGACGTTGAAAATGATTCATACGGATGCTGCAGCAGAATCGCGCCGGCATCACGAATGATATGGAAGATGTTGCGGGTCGTTTGCAGCTGGGGATGGTCAACCGGGTGGTGCGGAGGGTCGTGCAGCCGCTGAAAATCGAGCCGCGTCAATTCGAATAGATCGCGCATCGCCAGCAGGCCGGGAACTTCAAACACGTCCGTCGCTTCGTCAAGCTCCAGTTCGGCGGCCAGGCGCCCGCGATGCAGCGGATACATGCCGCTGGCAATTTCGAGCCGCACGATCGGGGCAAATTTGCGCTCCTTCAATTCCGATTCGATCATTTCCATCAGATCGTCGGCCTCGTCTTCATCCTTTTCGGTATTGGCGTTCCTGGTTACCCGAAAAAGTTCACACGACACGACCTCCATACCCGGGAAAAGCATATCCAGGTTGTTCATCATGACCTCTTCGAGCCGGATAAAGTGCTCCCCCTTGCCGATTCTGATAAAACGCGGAGTACCGGCATTGACCGGCACCTTGATCCGTACCAGTGAATTCTGCTTGCCCTTTGGGTAGCGCAGCGACACGAGCAGATTGAGCGAAAGGTTCGAGATGAATGGAAACGGGTGGGCAGGGTCGATTGATTGAGGTGTCAGAAGCGGAAAAATGTTCAAATAGTAAAACTCTCTCAGCAGCTTCTTTTCCTTGAGGGTCAATTCGTCATAGCGTTCGATAAGAATGTTTTTTTCTTCAAGCAGCGTGCAGACCTCTTGAAACAGCTGTTCTTTGCGCGTTTCTATCTCGCGGATTTCCGCATAACACTCGGTCACCTGCTGGCGAGCCGTGCGGCCGTCGAGTGTTAATTCCCGCATTCCGGCCCCGATCTGCTGTTTCAGGCCGCCGATGCGCTTCATAAAGAACTCGTCCAGATTGCCGCTGACAATGGCGATGAACTTGAGCCGTTCCAAGAGCGGCGTGCGCTCATCCTCGGCTTCATGCAGCACGCGACGGTTGAACGACAGCCAGGTCAACTCCCGGTTCAAAAACCACTGACTGTCATGCAGATTAAATTCCGGGACTGGAGGCGCCTGACCGGGCAGCGGTTCAGCTCGATCAGCTATCTTGCTGGTTTTAGCCTTCTTTGCTTTGAGCGGTTTTGCCGAGACTGCGGTTTCCGGTTCACGCTTGGTTTTTTTGGGGGGCTGTTTTTTTTTAGTTTGGGCGACTTTCACACCTTCTCCATTTTTTAGAAGAATTAATCCACACGTCCAATAAT
>JBAVTM010000011.1:0-5067 GCA_049696195.1 Desulfuromonadaceae bacterium
TGGCCTACGTCATGAACACCTCCGGCATGACCAACTGTCTCGGCCTGATCTTCACCAAGACCGGCCACTGGTTCCCCTTCATCGCCCCGTTCCTCGGCTGGCTCGGAGTCTTCCTGACCGGTTCGGATACCTCCAGCAACGTCCTCTTCGGCGGACTGCAGAAGGCCACCGCCGAACAGCTCGGCCTGAACCCGATCCTGACCGGAGCAGCCAACACCAGCGGCGGCGTCATGGGCAAGATGATCTCCCCCCAATCGCTGGCCTTGGCCACGGCCGCCTGCGGCATGGTGGGCGAAGAGGGCACCCTGTTCCGCTTCACCCTGAAACACTCGATCTTCCTGACGGTCATTGTCGGTGTTATAGTGTATCTGCAGGCGTATTTCCTGCAGTGGATGATACCGTAACTGAAATCCCCCCCTTTACGAAGGGGGGGGGGATTTGTTCCTGCGCCGGGGCAAATCCCCCTAAATCCCCCTTTTGTAAAGGGGGACTTCACATTGGGAGAGTAAAATGGAAAAATCATTCATCAACGATCTGAAAGGCATTGTCGGCGAACAGTACACTTTGACCGACCGCGAGTCGCTGGCGGTCTACGGCTATGATTCAACCCCTGAAATCGAGAGTGTTCCGGGCGTGGTCCTCCTCCCCGGCTCGAGTGATGAAATCGTCCGGATCATGCGGCTGTGCCACGGTGCGGGTATCAGCGTCACTCCACGCGGATCCGGGACCAACCTGTCGGGCGGTTCGCTGTCGGTCAATGCCGGTGTCGTGCTCCAGACAAGCCGCCTGAACCGGATCATCGAGGTGGATGAGGAGAACCTGACCGCGACGGTGGAGCCGGGGGTCATTACCAGCGCCCTCCATCGCGAGGTCGAATCGCGCGGCCTGTTCTATCCGCCCGATCCCGGCAGCATGAACATCTCCACGATGGGAGGGAATGTCGCCGAGAACTCGGGAGGGCTGCGCGGCCTCAAGTACGGGGTGACGGCCAACTATGTCATGGGACTTGAAACCGTCCTGGCGGACGGCGACCTGCTCCGAACCGGAGGCAAGGTTGTCAAGGATGTGGCCGGATACAGCCTGAATCCTCTACTCGTCTCGTCCGAAGGGACGCTGGGAATTTTCTCTGCAATAACGGTCAAGCTGATCCCCAAGCCGCAGGGAAAGATCACCATGCTGGCCCATTTCCCGGTACTGCAGGATGCCGCCCTGGCGGTCTCCGCGATCATCGCCGCCAGGGTGATCCCGGCCACCCTGGAGATCCTCGACAAGGTCACCATCAGGTGCGTCGAGGATTACGCCCATGTCGGGCTGCCGCTGGACGTCGACGCCGTGCTGCTGATCGAGGTGGATGGCCACCATGCTGTGATTGCCGAAGAAGCCGCCGCTGTCGAGAGCATCTGCGCCAAACACCGCTGTTCCTTTTTTCAGACCGCCCGAAATGCCGACGAGGCTCTTAAGCTTGCCACAGCCCGCCGTACGGCACTTTCGGCTCTGGCCCGCCTCAAGCCGACCACGATCCTGGAGGACGCTACCGTACCGCGCAGCTGCATCGCGGCGATGCTGAAGGTCATCCAGGATTCCGCCATAAAATACAACGTCACCATCGGCACCTTCGGGCACGCCGGCGACGGCAACCTGCACCCGACCTGTCTGACCGACGAACGCGACAAGGACGAAATCAAACGTGCCCACGCCGCCTTTGAGGAGATTTTTGATGCCGCCATCGCCATGGGGGGCACCATCACCGGCGAGCATGGCGTAGGGCTAGCGAAGAAGAAGTATCTGCCCAGACTGGTCGGTGAATCGGGGCTGCGGGTCATGCGGGGGATAAAAACCGCGTTCGATCCGAAGGGGATTTTGAATCCGGGGAAGGTATTTTAGTTATTGGACAAACGGGATACGCCGGATAGAATCTTTACGTGTGGAACAGCAAGGTTTGGGAAGGGGAGCATATGCGCGTACAATTATTTGGGACATGCCTGGTAGACTCCTTTTTCCCCGAGGTTGGCGAGGCGGTAGTACGTATATTCGACAAATTCGGAGTCGAATTCTCCTTCCCAAAGGGGCAGACCTGTTGCGGCCAGCCCGCCTACAATGCCGGCTATATTCCCGAAGCGAAAAGCGCTGCGGAGCACTTCATCTCGGTATTCAGCGACAGCGACCTGATCGTCACCCCTTCCGGCTCCTGCGCGGCCATGGTCAAACACCACTACCCCGAACTGTTTCGCGACGAGCCGGAAATGCTTCAGGCAGCTGAACAAGTTGCCGGCCGGGTTTATGAGCTCTCCCAGTTTCTCGTCAATGTTCTCAAGGTACAAGAGACGAACCTGACCGGCTCCGGCAGGGTTACCTACCACTCTTCGTGTCACCTGACACGAACGCTCGGCGTGACCCTGGAACCGCTGGCGCTGATCGGGGCGCTCAAGGGAATGGAATTCATACCCATGCCGGATGCCTCCCGCTGCTGCGGCTTTGGGGGGCTGTTCATGGCCAAGCTGCCGGAGATTTCGATGGCGATTGCCGATGACAAGGCGGAGAGCATCATCGCAACCGGAGCAGATACCGTGACCGGCTGCGACTGCGGCTGCCTGATGAACATCGCCGACGCCCTCAGGAAACGGGGGAGCAGCGTAAAGGTCAAACATATTGCCGAACTTGTTGCGGAGGGGTTATGAACAGCCAGAACAGTCTTGATTTCAGAGCCAACGCCGCCGGCGCCATCAAGGACGGTTCTCTGCGCAAGGCCATGCGTCAGGCCACCGACACGTTCGGGAGCAGACGCAGCGTTGCCATGGAAAGCGTCGATTTCAGCGCACTGCGCGAAAAGGCTTCCGCCATCAGGATGGAGGTCCTCGACAACCTGCCGGCCTACATCGAAAGTTTCACGACTCGCGCCACAAAGGCCGGGGCCAGCGTGCACCGGGCGGCGGATGCGGAGTCGGCAAACAGGATCATTGCGGACATCCTTAAGAGCAACAATGTCAAGATGGTTGCCAAGGGCAAATCGATGGTATCCGAGGAAATCCACCTGAATGCCCATCTGGAGAAGGAAGGGTTCGAAGTCGTCGAGACCGACCTGGGCGAATACATCATCCAGCTTGAAGGTGAGACCCCTTCCCATATCATCGTTCCGGCCATCCATAAAAACCGCCGTCAGGTCGGGCGGCTCTTTGCCGACCGGCTGGGGGTCGACTATTCCGAAGACCCGCAGGTCCTGACCAAGATCGCCCGCAAGGTATTGCGCGAAAAGTTCCTGGCTGCCGATGCCGGCATTTCCGGGGCCAATTTCGCCATTGCCGAGTCCGGCAGCCTGGTCCTGTTCACCAACGAAGGGAACGGCCGCATGGTTACTTCCGTGCCGCCGCTGCATATCGCCATCCTCTCGATCGAAAAGATACTTCCGTCCCTGACCGACCTTCCCACGTTTATCCGGCTGCTTCCCCGCTCCGCCACGGGACAGATGATAACCAGCTACGTTTCAATTCTCACCGGCAACCGGAAAGCGGACGATGCCACCGGCGCCAGAGAACTGCACATCGTGCTGTTGGATAACGGCCGCTCCGGGATACTGGGCGGCGACTGCCGTGAAATCCTCAAATGCATCCGCTGCGGAGCCTGCATGAACGTCTGCCCTGTCTACCGGACAGTAGGCGGCCATGCCTATGGCTGGACCTACCCCGGGCCGATGGGCATCATCCTGACAACGCTGCTGACCGGCATGGCCAGGTCGCATCCCCTTGTTGATGCCAGTACACTCTGCGGCGCCTGCAACGATGCCTGTCCCGTCAAGGTTCCGCTCCAGGAGATGATCCTCAAGCAGCGGATTAGCAGGATTTCGGAAGGGTTTTCCCCCCCGGCCGTATCCATGGGGATGCGACTCTTCGGGGTCGCAGTGAAATCGCCTTTGTTATTTTCAACCGGGGAAAAGCTGGCGGGCAGATTCTGGTCGGTAATACGCAGCGTGGGAGGGGAAAACGTCACCGGAAGGCTTCCTCGTGCGGCGAAGCTCCCCTTCAGCAGGAGGTTGCCATGAGCGTCGATGAAGCCACAATCGCCCTTTTTCTCGACAACGCCGCCAAATCCGCCGCGGTGACGCACCGGGCTGCGGGTGGGGAAGAACTGCGTTCAATACTTTCCGAAATAATAGCCGGGGATGCGGACGTTTTCTGCCCGCGTGTGACCGAACTCGAAAAAACCGCCGCGGAGGGGCGTGCCCGACTCGTCCCCGAGTACACGACTGCCCGGGTAACCGTTGAGGAAGTATCCGCGGCGATTGCCGAAACCGGGAGCATAGTCTGTGCCAGCAGCGGCGGTAAAGTGGTCCAGGCCAGCCTGCTTCCGTCGCAGCACGTGGCGATCGTGCCGCGCGACAGGATCTTCGCAACTCTGGACGCTTTTTTTGCCGGTCATGCCGCGACGCCCCCCACCAACCTCACGATCATCACCGGTCCCAGCCGCACCGCCGACATCGAGCTTAACCTGGTAATCGGGGTCCACGGCCCTGAACGGCTCGATATCATCGTGATCTGATGGTGGGAGGCACACTGAAATCACCCGGAGACCGGATTCTTCTGTTTGTTTATCTATCTATTCTTCAAACCAAGCATCAAAGGAACTAATCTATGGACTACGTTAAACTCATAAATTGCATGCGTTGCGGCATGTGTCTGCCGGTCTGCCCGACCTACAGGGAAACTTTTCTGGAAACCGCCTCGCCCCGGGGCCGCGTGGCCCTGGTGCGCAAACTGCAGGAGGGGGAGCTGGATCAGTCGGAGCTGCTGCTTGAATATCTTTCCCTCTGTCTGGACTGCCAGGCCTGCGCCTCGGCGTGCCCCTGCGGGGTCAATGCCGGCGAACTGGTGGCCGAGTTTACCTGCGAACGGAAGTCCGAATCCGGCCTCGGCTTCATGGAGGACCTGATCCTGCGCAAACTGGTGCCGCACCCCGACCGCCTGGAGAGCTCCATGGCTCCGATGAGGGTCTATCAGAACAGCGGGCTGCAGAAGCTGGTGCGCACGCTCGGTATTCTCAAGATGTTCCCCAAACCGCTGGCCCGGATGGAAG
>JBAVTM010000012.1:0-2758 GCA_049696195.1 Desulfuromonadaceae bacterium
CTCCAGCTGGCCCGCGAAGCTCTGCAGACCACCCGCGAGGAGATGCAAACCTCGCAGGAAGAACTCACATCCACCAACGAGGAGCTGCAGTCCACCAACGAGGAGCTGCAGTCAACCAACGAGGAACTGACCACTTCACGGGAAGAGATGCAGTCCCTGAACGAAGAGCTGCAGACGGTGAACGCCGAGCAGCAGTCGAAAATGGACGAATTTGCGCGGGTGAACGATGATATGAGGAACCTGCTCAACAGCACGGAAATAGTCACCGTGTTCCTGGACAACAAACTCCATGTCCGGCGTTTCACCACCGGGGCGGACAAGCTCTTCAAGCTGATCGCCGCCGATGTGGGGCGGCCCCTTTCCGACATCACCAGCAACCTGCTCTACCCCGAGATGTCCGAAGATGCGCAGGAGGTGCTGCGGACGCTGGCCTTTTCGGAGAAGCAGATTGCCGCCACCGACGGACGCTGGTTTTCGGTGCGCATCATGCCGTATCGCACCATGGAGGATGTGATCGCCGGGGTGGTCATCACTTTTTCGAACATCACCGCGGCCAAGGTGCTGGAGGCGGAACTGCGGGCTGAAAATGCACGTCTGAAGGGTCTGCTTGAGGGGGGAGGGAGGCTATGGGCAGAGGAAAAGACAGGAGCCCGTTAACAGCCTCTGCCTCTCTGCGCCGTCATGCGGAAGAGCGGTTAAGTGCGAAAACGGCTGAACGGCATCCATCCCTGACCGGGGAGGAGATGCAGAGGCTTGTCCATGAACTTGAGGTCCACCAGATCGAGCTGGAGATGCAAAAGGATGAGTTGTGCCGGGCGCGGGAGGAACTTGAGGCGTCACGGAATATGTATGCCGAGCTGTTTGATTTTGCACCGGTCGGCTATTTCATCTTTGATGCGCGCGGAGTGATCCTGAACGTGAATTTTACCGGCGCGCGAATGCTGGGAACCGAAAGGGAACGGCTGGACAATACACCCTTTACCGGTTTTGTCGCCGATGCCGACGGGAGGGAGGCCTTTTCCACTCATCTCACAATGGTTTTGAAGCGGCAGGTCATGCTGAAATGTGAAATCGGCCTGATGGAAAAAGACGGCACGGTGTTCCGGGGTCAACTCCATAGCGTAGCGGCTACTATCGGAAAAATGGGCGGCTGTATCGTCACTTCGATCGTCGACTCCACGGTCCGCAGGCATTTGGAAGATAAACTGAAAAATGCCCACGACAACCTGGAATCAGTTGTACAGGAACGGACCGGAGAGCTGACCAGGGCGAACCTGCAGCTCACGCAGGAAATTGCGGAACGCAAGAGGGCAGAAGAGTTGCTTCGGAGTACGTACGCGGAAATAAAACGGCTGAAAGACCAGCTGCAGGCCGAGAACATCTACCTGCAGCAGGAAGTTTCCAGCCAGTACAACTCCGGTGAGGTCATCGGCCACAGCAAGGCGCTCCAGCAGGTATGTACCCAGGTCGAACAGGTAGCACCCTTGAATGTAACGGTGCTTCTCCTCGGCGAGACCGGCACCGGCAAGGGAATGGTGGCACGCGCCATTCACAGTAGCAGTGCACGCAAGGAGCGGCCGATGATAACGGTCAGCTGCACGGCTCTGCCGGCGAACCTCATTGAAAGCGAGCTGTTCGGGCGGGAAAGGGGCGCGTTCACCGGATCCGATGCCCGGCAGATCGGACGTTTCGAACTGGCTAGCGGCGGCACCATCTTCCTCGACGAAATCGGAGAGATGCCTATTGATCTGCAATCCAAGCTGCTCCGGGTCATTCAGGACGGTGAGTTTGAGCGGTTGGGCAGCCCCCGTACCATAAAAACCGATGTACGGATCATTGCGGCCACCAACCGGGATCTGGATGTTGAGATCAAGAGCGGCAGATTCCGGGAAGACCTGTTCTACCGGCTCAATGTTTTCCCGATCATGCTGCCGCCGCTCCGGCAGCGCAAGGACGACATTCCGCTGCTCGTCAATCATTTTGTTGCCAAATTCAACAAGAAAATAGGCAAGAAGATAGACGCCGTATCAAAGGATACACTGAACGCCCTGCAGGAATACCACTGGCCCGGCAACGTGCGGGAACTGGAAAGCGTCATTGAGCGGGCGGTCATCATCAGCCAGGGGAGCGTACTGCAGATCCTCGACCGGTTCGACTCGATCTGCACGGCAGAGAGTCCGGTCGGGGGGCAGATCAAAGCGCTCGTCGAGCTGGAACACGACCACATCCTTCAGGTGCTCCGGAAGGTCGGTTGGCGGATCGAGGGGAAAAACGGAGCCGCGGGACTCCTTGGTCTCAATCCCAGCACTCTTCGCGCCAGAATGCGGAAATTCGGCATCATCCGTCAATAAAGGAATCTTATCCGTCCCCCCCAGATGTCTGCCTGACGCTACAGGTCAGTCGGGCAGATGCACTCCGTGTGAATAACCATCAAGGAATAGTGTGATGTATCAATGAGAATAGACAAAGAGAAGAGCCCTCCGGCAACTGCCGCCGAACTGCGCCGTCATGCGGAAGATCAGTTGAATGGAAATACGGCTGACGTACATTCAACCCGGACTGAGGAAACGACGAAGCGGATAGTTCATGATCTTGAACTCTACCAGATCGAGATGGAGGAACAGAATTCAGAGCTGCGCCGGGCTCAGGAGGAGCTTGAGTCCCAGCAAATCGAGCTGGAACTGCAAAACGATGAACTGCGACGGGTCCAGGATGAGCTGGAGGTGTCCCGGAATAAATATTCCGAACTGTATGATTT
>JBAVTM010000013.1:0-4285 GCA_049696195.1 Desulfuromonadaceae bacterium
AACATTCAGTTAGCACAAGCGCTGTGCGGACTATAATCAGACAAATATCGTAATCAGCATGGTCCGACTAGGGGCTGGATGAAGGGAGACAACCGGGAAAACAACTTTAATTAACAAACAAGCTCGATGCAGAATTTATTCAACATAATTTGGTGGGCGCACGGGGTTCGGGCCCAACGAGCTAACACACTGATGTTATTAACATATATTTTACCAGCGATTCAAAAACAACTTGATCAACATAACAGAACATGTACTTGAAATCAATCAATCTCTCGATATCCCTACCGATACCGCTTTTCTGCATGCACCAATAGAAGTAATCACGCAGATTCAGCAGTAATTCAGGGCACCTTGCTTTCGACTTTTTTTCATTATTCAAAAAGCTATAATGCAATTCAGGTAGTTACAATATCATTTCCGCTAAAATCAGGCAGGAACCGTATAAGAAAAACCAGGCTCACCCCACTTTCCGACTTTTATCGCAACTTGTTTTTTTGCTTGCCTAATTAAATTGCATCTTTGTTTTTCTCATGTATCATTAAGCTAGATGGAACTGATATGCATAATGACTTTTCACATTCCGCGAAAAAGGAGGCAGTTATGATGACACTATCTCGAAATTTTCTGGCTGTGGTAACTGCAGGTGTTTTTATGATGGGGACAGGTGTCGTACAGGCCGAAACCCTTCAGGATGCGGTCACATTTATGCTGAAGTCAAACCCGGACATACGAGCGAAGTATTATAATCGTATGGCAAGGGAGAACGAAGTGCGGCAGACAAAGGCAGGCTATCTTCCCACTATTGACGTCTATGTATCGGCCGGTCTGGATCGACAGCATGAGCCTTTTTATGATACGACATGGCCAACCAGTTCAACGGTAAGCGTTCGTCAGAATGTTTTCCGTTTTTTCGGCACACAATCAGAGGTGGAGCGACAAGAAGCTCGTGTCAGGTCACAGGCGTACCTGTTGACTGGTTCCGCAGAAAACAATGCCCTGCTGTCAAGTAAAGTATTCCTTAATGTGTTGCGGAATCAGGAATTATATGATCTTGCACAGGAGAATTTGACAAACCACCGGAGGATTCTCGATCAAGTTAAATTGAGAAGCGAGTCCGGAGTTGATCGCAGGGCCGATTTCGATCAGGTCATGGGGCGCGCGGCCCTGGCCCAGTCCAATGTTGTTGCCGCCCAGGCGAATCTGACGGACAGCAGCACAGATTACCAGGCTGTGATAGGCCATTTGCCGGGGAACTTGGTAAAACCTGAACCTGCTGGTTCCGCGCTACCGAAGACACTGGAAGAGGCTGAACAGTTGGCCGAACAGAACAACCCGACGCTCAAATCCGCAAAAGCCGATGTAGAGGCGAGGAATGCCCAGCATGCAACCGCCAAGAGTCAGCTTTATCCAAGTCTTGATGTTGCCCTCGATTACAAGTGGCGGAAAGACACAGAAAATATCCCGGGGCGCAGGGAAGATTTCCTGGCCATGGCTACCATCTCCTTCAATATTTTGAACGGGGGATGGAACAAGGCGCGCCTGGGGCAGACAACATACGAAATCTATGAGGCGCAGGAAATAGCCGAGAATACAAAACGTCAAACGATCCAGTCAATTCGTCTTTCATGGGAAGCCAACAGGACAGCCACCGAGCGGGTTGCGTATCTTGAAGAGTATGTCAAGGCCGCCGGCCAGACCGCTGATGCTTTTACCTCCCAGTGGAACATTGGCAGACGAACCATGTTCGACCTTCTCGATACCCAGGCGGAACATATAAACGCCAGGGCCAGCCTCGTAAATGCAAAATACGACAAGATGTACTCCGAATACCGGATATTGAACGGAATGTCGCAGTTAATACCATTTCTAGGGCTGCAGTTGTCCGATCAGGGCCTTGTCGTAACGGCTAAAACGGCGCCTTAATTTGCGTAATTGTTTCTGAAATGTGTAGCAAAAAGCCCTGGATCATCACACTTGTTGACGATCCAGGGCTTTTTTAAAAGGTATATGGCACTATCAGCCGGGATCACTGTGCGCAACTATTTCATAATAACATCCTTAAGGGTCATTACGGCAGTATGTGCAGGGTTGTTCATTGCAACCACTGTCATGACCGCAGGAAATTTCAGCCTTGACCGGGAACTCCTGCAAAAGGCCGAGAAAAAATACGGAAGAAGCGCGTATAATCGACTCATTGCCTGGGAGAATCTCATCCGTCAGGACAGAAGCAAAACGGATCGGGAAAAGCTGGAAAAGGTCAACAGTTTTTTTAACAGCAGGATACGGTTTGCCAATGATGTCGATGTCTGGGGAATCCAGGATTATTGGGCGACGCCAATCGAATTTCTCTGTAAAAGTGCCGGAGATTGCGAGGATTTTGCCATTGCCAAATATTTTACCCTCAAGGCGATAGGGGTGGATGATGAAAAGCTGCGAATCACCTATGTCAAGGCAATCCAGCATAACATTCACCACATGGTCCTGACCTATTACAGCGAGCCTGAGGCCGAGCCGCTCGTACTCGACAATCTTGTTGACTCCATCAGCCTCGCGTCGAAACGGACTGACCTGATGCCCATTTTCGGTTTCAATGGTTCAGGCCTCTGGATGGCAAAACAGCGGGGACGAGGCAAAATAGCCGGCAGCAGCAGTCGGATCAAACTCTGGCAAGATCTCCTTCAGAAGATGTCCGAGAACAACCTGTAACACACAAAGGGTTACCACATGACACTGTACCGACAGCTCATTATCTTCACCTTTCTTCTCTTTCTGCTTCTCTTAGCCGGGACATGGTATGCAAAGCTCGAAAGCACCCGATCGTTTCTGGCGGCGCAATTAGAGTCCCATGCCCAGGATACGGCGACCTCCCTCGCCTTATCTATCTCGCCGCATGTTGCCGAAAAGGATATGACGGCAGTTGATGGGATGATAAATGCCGTGTTTGACCGCGGCTATTATCAGATGATCACGTTTACCGGCCCACGCCAGAACGTGATCATTGAGCATGTCCTCGCTGTAAAAATCGAAGATGTCCCTGGCTGGTTTATCGGATTAATCCCGGTCAAGACTCCTGAAGCAACCTCGGATGTGATGGCCGGGTGGAATCAGGCCGGCACGATTCATGTCAAAAGCCATCCCGGCTACGCATATGCAACTCTTTGGAAAGACGTGATGAATATGACGGCCTGGTTTGCTGTCTGTGCTGTTTTTGTTCTTGTTGCCGGAGGCTTGGGACTGAGAATGCTTCTTAAACCCTTGGTTGCCGTAGAACGCCAGGCAGATGCCCTGTGCAAGAAGGAGTACAAACTTCTGGTGCCTCTCCCTTGGACCAGGGAGTTCCGGCGTGTGGTAGAGGCCATGAACCGGATGACCAACAAGGTTAAAGAGATGTTTGAAGAACAGGCAGCCCAGGCGGAAGGGCTTCAGGAACGGGCGTATCATGATCCCCTGACCGGCCTGGGTAATCGCCGTTACTTTGAAAGCCAGATAACAGGCAGACTTGACCAGCACGAAATCAGTGCGAAAGGTATCGTTCTTCTCGTCCGAATTCATGAACTCGAGGCTCTCAACCAGCAAAGGGGGTTTCAGGCCGGAGACGAACTGCTGAAGAGGGTCGCGGTCCTTTTGAAGGATTCATCCGGTCAGTATGCAAATGTCGCGCTTGCACGCCTTACCGGTGGCGACTTCGGGATCTTTGCCCCGGATGCTTCTCCCTGGGATGGCGAACATATTGCCACGAACATGGCAAACAAATTGAGCCAGCTTGCAGCAGAGCAGATTTCTGTGTCGGACAACATCGGTCATCTGGGCGTCGCTTCATACGATGGCGTGACCACGCTTGGCCGGCTCCTTTCCGAGGCGGACCTGGCTCTCGGTACAGCCATGCAAAAGGGGGCTAATACCTGGGATATCCGGGCAATTTCTGAAGAAAACGACAAAATGCCATTGGGTCAGCACCAATGGAAGGATATCCTCGTAAAGGCGCTCCAGGAACGCAGGATCAGTTTCGATGCACAGCCTGTGGTCGAAAACACTCAAACGCAAAAAGTGATGCACCAGGAGATATTCTCAAAAATTGTCCAGGAAGACGGAACACTACTGGATGCAGCCTTGTTCATGCCAATCGCCGAGCGCCTGAAGCTCGTATCCACCATTGATCGCGTCGTGATTGAAGAGGTGACGAAGGTTGATTTCAGTCGACTGGGTGTCAACAGAGTCGCCATCAACCTCTCACCCGCTTCACTTGAGGATGGTTCGTTCAGCCAATGGGTATGTACATTCC
>JBAVTM010000014.1:0-15301 GCA_049696195.1 Desulfuromonadaceae bacterium
GCTTAAGATTGTGAGCTGTCGCAAGATGTCTCTTGAGGGTCTTGAATCCTTTATGACAGAGCATGCAGATAACTTCATCCTTCTTGAATGCCTGTTTGATGGTTAACTGTAGTTTTGGTTCTTCTACTGGAGCGGCAGGCTGGATATTACCTTCTTCAATACCTTTCAGGAACGAATAGACCATCTGCATTTCCTGTTGGAATTCCTCTGTAGACATATCTGTCTTGGCTGCTCGTGCTGTTACTATCTGTGCTGTCAGCTCTGTCAGGTTTGACATGGTGTGATCTCCTTTTATCCGGAATATTTTTTGTCTTCAACTATAACGTGATGTAGTAACCATTTCCCGAGATATACAATAAGCTCTTTTGTCACCTCTATAGTATCTATATGTACTTTTTGCTGCAGTTGCAATATTTTTTCTTTAAACATGTGATGCACAATTATATGCTCGTCGATATAATTGTAACCGATGTCCCTCATATGTTGCTCTTCAGCTGAAAAATGATAGTTGATATAGGATATTAACTCCTCGTATATGGTATCTAATTTAATGACATCTTTCTCTTCAAAGCAGCTTAGGTACAATCTGTTTAATATCGCAAACAGTGCCTTATGGTGATTATCAAGCTCATCATCTTTTACAGTATATTTATCGTCCCATTTGAGTAGTGCCATTCACATCGTCTCCAATCAATGAAGAGGTAAGAGTCTATGGTGCCTACAACTTTGCTTAGCATGTGGCCGTTATGGCAATGCTACTATAGCGCTTGGAATGGCAGTGGGGAGCATTATGGCACTCCCCGAAGTGGCGGGCTTAAAGCCGGTTGCACGCATCATGGACCTATTGTAATTCGAGAGAGTGTACTGTTTGGATGGGACGAGGTATTGTGGTGGCTGGATAGGGAGTCGTCTGGGCTGTCAATATGTTCCCTTGCCGTATGGTGTCTATTCTCTTGTTGTCCCCTTCAAGAGGAATAAGCCGCCAAACATGCCCGCACTCACATTCCTTTATCGGGCTCTCCTTTGATGTAAATCCTCTGGCTTCATAGACATCAAACTTCCTGCTTTGGCAATTCGGACATTTCATGTTATCCCCTCAATATTCCTCTATGGTCATCTGACAGCTGCATCATCAGGTGACGCAGACTTTTTCTTGCTGCCATTATTCCCTGGGTTGCTTGCCATGACAAGGTCTATTAGTTCATCATCACCCTGCGTATGTGTACGACCGGTTTGCGGTGATTTATATGTATGGCCCCCCTTCGCATCCAATAGATCGGCTGCCAGGTCTACTTCGGTGACATCCGGGGCCAAAGGTTCTGATTTAGGCCGTAGTTTCTTCTTGGCTGCATAGGCAATGCTGCTTATGAGGACGGCAGCAACAGTGATGGTAAAGATTGTGGAAAATCGTCTTTTCATATTGAATCACCTCGGAGTTGTAATGATTATATAAACAGTGGATTTGGTCTGCATACGCCATCTTATGAATCGGCCTCTTCACCACAATTGAGGCATACAACCTTTGGAAAGCTTGTTAGGTGTCTGATTGTGCTTATTAAACATTGGAATAATTATACCACTATTATGGCTGGAACACACCCTGCCATGAAAATAAAAACCCCGGATATGGTCATAATCTCGGGTATCATTTCAACGGGTACATTATTTGGTTTGGTATTTAATCTATATCGGTCGCACAAGGCATGCATTTATTGCATTGCAAATGGTTATAATGTGCACACTCAATACAAAAAGGCCACTCATAAAGTGGCCTTTCATATTCCTTCTAAATACATGTGTTCCTCCTTTGCTAGTTTTTAGCTTTTGCTTCAGCCATTTCCTCTTTCACCACAGAAGCAACACCCTTTACCATGCCGGTCATCATCAATAATGCCGGGACTACCTGTGCTACAACTATCAGAGCGCAAAATCCAAGAAATACCCAAACAAAAATCCCACTGGTGTCTTCCCGTGCTCCTGATGCTGCCCATGCTGTTACTGGAGCCAAGCTTCCCATTAACGTAATAAGTGCTCTCATGACATCCTCCTCTTGCAGGTTTGTGGTGTGTTTAATCAGTTGTAAATGTTATTGCATTGCTGGTGCCAAGTGGCATGAATTAAATCGTATGCTGTGTAACCAGCCGATATTGTGCATATTTATTCGTACAACAGTTCTGTCTGCAATAAACTCAAGGCACATACTGCCGGCCGCTGTATGAAATAGTAATACTAAAAATATGCTAATTTATTGTTAATGTAATGATTGCGATACGTTACATGTTTATATGTGCCAATCGGGAGTGTATAAAACTTTAATACTCACTGAAGGATAATCTTTTATTATGAATTTGGTTTACAATACAAAATGTTGTAATGATGTCCGCACAGACTATATTGACAACAAGGAGTTCTCTGACGATGATCTGCCCTTACTGCAAGGAAACAATTCAGGATGGTGCGATAAAATGCCGCTACTGCGGTTCAATGATCAACCTTGACCCTGCCAATACCGGTAGCATTGACAGCATCAGTAGTGATGAAATTCGTGCGTTTGTAGGGGGGAATGCCTACTACTATATCCAATGCTTTTCAAAATTCACGATTTCAGGGAGAGAGAAGTTCTGTGTCACCTGGAACTGGTCTTGTTTCGGTTTCACATTCCTCTGGATGTTGTACAGAAGGATGTATGCTTTGGCTGTAATCACGTTTGTCATCTTCTGTATTCCGGGAGTCAATATTCTCCTGCATATAGGAATTGGAATGATCGGCAACTATCTGTACTACAGGCATGTAAAAGGGAAAATTATTGAAATAAGAGCGACACAATCGGTGCAGAATTTTTATCCTGTGATGGGGGAAATGGGTGGGGTGAATAAGTGGGTCATCTCTTTGGGGGTTGTTATAGGCATCCTCATGGCAATTCTATTCGCTCTCTTCTTCTCGACGCTGATTGCATTTATGGGTCAGCACATGACAAGAATGACAATATAACCACTGGATTAACACGGAACTTTAATGAAGGATTTCGTTGCGAGGGTAGGGTAAAAACAGACCAAGCCCTGTAACGTTTAGCTACAGGGCTTGGTCTGGTATTGGTGGCGGTGCAGAGATTTGAACTCCGGACCTAGCGAATATGAGTCGCTTGCTCTAGCCAACTGAGCTACACCGCCATTTGAAAACGCCCCTCAGGTTGATAATACCAAAGGGGCGAAAATTTTTTAGTCACGGGGACAGGATGCAATCCTGTGACCTTCGGGATTTAGAAACAATGTAACGGCTACTTACCCACGAACGTTGTCAATTCAGAGATGAGCTCAGATATATCAAAAAGAGCCATCCCTTAAGCGGAATATTTGTTTAACCCATGTAAGCCGGTTTGTCAAGAAAAAAGGGGCACATGTGCAGGGTGCAGCAAATCTGCTTGAAAATGTAGATGACAGGATCGGCAGAACCTTTCCAGGTCTGATTCCGGCAGTCTCAATCTCGCGTCGCTATGAAGATGTTTCGGGCGTCTTGGCACCCGATGAAATAATTCTTGACATCAGGATAGACATTGTATATCTATATCTTTAATAGATATGATTTCAAAAAAGACTAAATATGCGCTCAAAGCGCTCGGATATCTTGCCGAACATTCTACCGGTGAACCGATCCTTATTTCCGAATTGGCAAAAGAGGAAGCGATCCCGAAGAAGTTTCTTGAGGCAATCCTCGTTGCTCTTAGAAAGGGTGGCGTGCTGAAGAGTAAGATCGGCAAGGGGGGCGGCTACATGCTGGCCTTACCGCCTGCCAAGATTACCATTGGCAAGGTGGTGAGCATTCTTGAAGGTGGTTTTGCACTGGTCGAGTGCCTTAATGATAATGTTAAAGTAGTGTGTGAGGAATGCGGCGACCCTTCATATTGCGGCATCCGTCTGGTAATGAGCGATGTCAAGAAGGCAATAGATTCTGTCCTTGAATCGACAACGTTAACTGATATGGTCGAGAGAAGCGATATGGCCCGCCAACAGAAGTCAAAAATAATGGATTACAGCATATAATTTTTTTGTTTAAAATACCTACCATGTCTATAGACTATAGCAGAACGAAAGGAGAGAAATCATGAGCAAGATCTACGCAGACAACTCGCAATCTATCGGTAATACCCCTCTGGTGAAGCTAAACCACATTGTTGGTAATTCAAAAGCTACCATTCTGGCAAAAGTGGAAGGGCGCAACCCGGCTTATTCGGTCAAGTGCCGTATCGGCGCCAACCTGATCTGGGACGCCGAAAAGCGCGGCGTTTTGAAGCCGGGAGTGGAGATCATCGAACCGACGTCCGGCAACACCGGTATCGCTCTGGCGTATGTTGCCGCCGCCCGCGGCTATAAACTGACCCTGACCATGCCGGAAACGATGAGTATCGAGCGGCGCCGTGTACTGGCTGCACTTGGCGCCAACCTGATACTGACACCCGGGGCGGAAGGAATGAAGGGTGCGATAAGTCGCGCAGAGGAGATTGCCGCTGCTGAACCGGAAAAATATTTCCTGCCGCAGCAGTTTAAAAATCCTGCCAACCCTGAAATTCATGAAAAAACGACCGGTCCGGAAATCTGGAACGATACCGACGGAGCAATCGATGTCTTCGTGGCTGGAGTAGGTACCGGCGGCACAATTACCGGTGTCTCTCGCTACATCAAAAACACCAAGGGGAAGAACATCATCTCGGTAGCAGTTGAACCGAAAGAGAGCCCGGTAATCAGCCAGCAACTGGCCGGTCAACCGATTCAACCCGCCCCGCACAAAATTCAGGGCATCGGTGCTGGATTTATCCCGGAAACTCTCGACCTTACGGTTGTCGATCGTGTCGAGCAGGTAGAAAGCGGCGAAGCAATAGAATTTGCCAAACGTCTGGCAAAAGAGGAAGGATTGCTGGTCGGCATCTCCAGCGGTGCAGCGGTTGCTGCAGCAGTGCGACTCGGACAGCTGGATGAATTTGCCGGCAAGACCATCGTCGTCATCCTGCCTGACGGAGCAGAGCGCTACCTTTCAACAGCTCTGTTCGAAGGGATCTAGGATGAGTGGCCACAGCCATGATCTTTGGAACAGGGAGCTGGAGCGTGTGGTTCGTGATGCGTTGCAGTCGATTCGCTTTGGCACCGTAAGTCTTGTCGTTCAGGATAGCAGGGTTATCCAGGTGGACAAGAGCGAAAAAATTCGAATTAATAGAGCCGGGCATATCGACGGCAGCGGGATTTAGCTGCCATCACATACATTTGGTGCTGACCAGAAAAACTGGAGGCCGGTTGAGACATCGCACTGATGAGCTCTCCCGGCCTCTGCTGTTTCATAGAGAAGAGACACGCATGACTCATCACATCGCACAATACGGCCAGGGCGGTGCCGGAAAGACGACACTCGCAACGAATATCAGCGCATCGCTGATCGAAGCAGGGTTTACTGTTGCGTTAGTGGGGTGCGATTCGAAGGGGGACTCTGCCTCGCTCTTGAATAGCGGATTTTCGATACCGAATGTGCTGGATCAAATCCGGAATAACGCACCTGTTACGGCAGAGTCTGTCGTACATATCGGATTTAAAGGTATCCGGTGTGTGGAATTGGGCGACCCGGGCTACTCGGGAGTCTGCGCGTCCGCTGAAGTGTCCAGAGCCATAAGGGAGCTTAAACGGCTTCACGTCTTCGAACAGATCAATCCGGATTTTGTCCTCTATGATATTTCCGGCGACTGCTCAAATGCGGTGCTGCATGCAGTTATCCGGCAGGTTGAACTCACGAGGCTTTGCGTGGTTACAACCGCCGATTTCAAGGCGCTGCAAGCTGCTAATGACGCATTCAGTTTCCTGGGACAGCATAATAGTGAAAGCAGTGTGCCGCTTCTGATGGGTGGTTTAATCCTCAACAGCATCACCAGCTCATTTGAAGAGGCTTTTGTTACCGATTTTGCCTTTCATACCAATGCCAGGATAATCGGTAAAGTTCCCCGGTCGCTGGTGGTCAGGCAGTGCGAACTGTACGGAAAGACGGTCATCGAATCGAAACCATTATCGAACCAGTCGTATTACTATCGCCGCCTGGCACACCAGCTTGTCGATGCAACAGCGACAATTTATTCCGGCAATCTCCCTCAACCGATGTCGGCAGAACGTCTGCGCTCCTGGAGTCTGGAATGGGCCGATCGGATTTATGCCCTCGAGAACGGTCTGGTGACAGACGGCGCAGCCATATAGTAACGGCCGGATGAATGTGTTCTCGCAAAATCAAGTAAAGCCGGAAAGGACATTCGTGAAGGAGCGCATATGGCTATAGTCGCCGAGAGTATCAGAAGGTACAGCCCCTTTTTTATGAAGAGACACGCTACCAGCGTCCTTGATTATGGGACCGGGACCATGCGCAACGCTCTTTTTATGGCGAGTCAGGGCTTCAAGGTTTTTGCAGCGGATCTTCCGGAACAGATTGACAAATTGCGCGGCTGTCCGGCTCTCAGCCACATCGAGCGTCTCCTGACTTCCGAGGAGCTTCCGGACTCGCAACTCAACGTGGATCTGGTGCTCTCCACGTACGTTTTCAATATCATCATGGAGAGCAGGCTGCGGCACGAATATCTCAACAATGCCGTAGTCAACCTGAAACCGGGCGGCTATCTTCTGATGGAGGTGCGCTGCCGTAAACCGCACGAACGGTGCGACGCAACCTGTAACGATTATTTTTCATGCACTGAATGCTCCAAGACTCTCACCCATGAAGAACTCGACGCTCTTTTGGGTCCTCACGGACTGAAGCGCATCAGCCACTATTACCGTAGTCATGCGATGAGCGCTATCTACCAGAAGGTTTGAGAATAAATATATCAAAGCATACAAAAACATCTTGACACTGCCTTCGTAAATATTATACAAGACCTATGCATTTTATATACAATTGGCTGACTGGACAACCAGAGGTCAAGGGATAGCTCCCTTGACCTCTTTTTTTATTGGTGTGACGATGATCTCTAAAAAGACTAAATATGCTCTTAAAGCGATGGAGTATCTGGCACAACACTCTGATGGCAGACCGGTACTGATTGCCGAGCTTGCATCAGCAGAAAAAATTCCCAGAAAATTTCTGGAGTTCATTCTTCTGTCGCTACGAAAAGGAGATCTGCTTACCAGCAGAATCGGTAAGGGTGGCGGCTACAGCCTGGCACGCGACCCGTCGGAAATATCTCTTGGGAGCATAGTAAGAATACTCGAGGGTGGCTTGTCTCTGGTTCACTGTGTAAACGGAGAGGGCGCAAAGCAATGCGAAGACGGAAATGACCCGTCGTGCTGCGGCATTCACCTGGTCATGGCCGATTTGAAAAAGTCCATTGCATCGATCCTTGAGGCAACTACTCTTGCAGACATAATCAAGAAGAAAGAATCGGCTAACCGGATCAAATCGAATATTCTTGACTACAGCATCTGAGAAAGATTCAAAAAAGGAGAAAAATCATGAGCAAAATATTCGCGGACAACTCTCAGTCGATCGGCACCACACCTCTGGTGAAATTGAACCACATCGTCGGCACCTCAAAAGCCACCATCCTGGCTAAAATCGAGGGTCGGAATCCCGCCTATTCGGTCAAATGCCGTATTGGCGCCAACCTGATCTGGGAGGCCGAAAAGCGGGGTGTTTTGAAGGCCGGTGTGGAAATCATCGAACCGACGTCCGGCAACACCGGAATCGCACTGGCGTACGTTGCCGCCGCCCGCGGCTACAAACTGACCCTGACCATGCCTGAAACGATGAGTATCGAGCGGCGCCGTGTCCTGGCTGCACTGGGTGCCAATCTGATCCTGACGCCCGGAGCCGAGGGTATGAAGGGAGCCATCAACCGGGCCGAAGAGATTGCTGCTGCCGAGCCGGGAAAATACTTCCTGCCGCAACAGTTCAAGAACCAGGCTAACCCTGAGATCCATGAAAAAACAACCGGTCCGGAAATCTGGAACGACACCGACGGAGCCATTGATGTTCTGGTTTCCGGAGTAGGAACCGGCGGCACCATCACCGGTATTTCCCGCTACATCAAGAACACCAAGGGAAAGAAAATCATCTCGGTAGCGGTAGAGCCGAAAGAAAGCCCCGTTATCAGCCAGAAGCTGGCCGGTCAGGAGATCAAGCCAGCCCCGCACAAAATCCAGGGAATCGGCGCCGGCTTTATCCCCGACACCCTCAACCTCTCGGTTGTGGACCGGGTTGAACAGGTAACCAGCGACGATGCGATTGACTTTGCCAAACGCCTTTCAAAAGAGGAAGGCCTGCTGGTCGGCATATCCAGCGGCGCCGCTGTGGCGGCGGCGGTACGGCTCGGACAGTTGGATGAGTTTGCCGGCAAGACTATCGTGGTTATTCTCCCGGATGGAGCAGAGCGCTACCTTTCAACGGCGCTGTTTGAAGGGATTTGATATGGCAATCATTCAACCGGACCCCTGGAACCGTGACCTGGAAAAGATCGTAAAGGATTCCCTCAAATCAGTCCGCTTTGGAACCGTGACCTTGGTGGTACAGGACGGCAGGGTTATCCAGGTTGACAAGAACGAGAAAATCCGGATTGATCGAACCGGGCATATCAACGGCAGCGGAATATAATAGGAACAAATATCCAACCCCTCCAAACCTCCCCTTATCAGGGGAGGCTTAACAACTTCCCCCCTGCTAAGGGGAGATTGAGGGGGGTGGGTTTAGAATTAACTGAGTAACGTGCTGACCAGAAAAACTGGAGGCCGAGGGAATCTTTCCCCCGGCCTCTTTGTATTTAGAAAGTTAGAAGATGTTTTCTGCAATTTTCAGGCAGAAAAAATCTTCGTTAACGCACTTATCCGGTTTATCAGGGCTAAACAATACAAAAAGGAGAAACCCATGGCTGCAAAGAAACATCTCTTTACCTCCGAATCGGTGACAGAAGGGCACCCCGACAAACTGGCAGATCAGATATCTGACGCAGTGCTTGACGCACTGCTGGAAAAAGACCCGCTGGCCCGTGTAGCCTGCGAGACAAGCGTCACTACCGGTCTGGTGGTTATCATTGGCGAAACCTCCTCGAAGGCTCAGATCAATGCTGTGCGGGTGGCACGGGATACCATCGCAGCGGTCGGGTATACCAGTGCCGATCTCGGCCTGGATGCAGAGCACAGCGCCGTCCTTGTCTCGCTTGACCAGCAGTCTCCCGATATTGCCCGGGGTGTCAATACGGCTCTTGAACAGCGCAATGGCGGCGACCACGACGGCTACCTGGATTCGGTCGGTGCCGGTGATCAGGGGATGGTTTTCGGTTACGCCACCGATGAGACACCCGAGTATCTGCCGACCAGTATAGCCCTTGCACATGCATTAACCAAAAAACTGGCTGTATCCAGAAAAACCGGTGAGATCGATTACCTTCGTCCCGATGGCAAAAGCCAGGTTACGGTCGAATTCGAGGATGGCCGACCGGTGCGGGTCGATACGGTGGTCATTTCAACCCAGCACGGCCCGGAGGTCGAGCTGGAACAGATTCGCCAGGATGTCATTGAAAAAATAATCAAACCGGTTATTCCGGGTAATTTTCTCGATGACAAGACCCGCTATTTCATAAACCCTACCGGCCGCTTTGTTGTTGGTGGCCCGCACGGTGACGCCGGATTGACCGGGCGTAAAATCATCGTCGATACCTACGGCGGCGTGGCCAGGCATGGCGGCGGCGCATTTTCCGGAAAAGATCCAACGAAGGTTGATCGTTCCGGCGCCTACGCAGCCAGATATGTGGCTAAAAATATCGTTGCCGCCGGATTGGCAAAAAAGATCGAAATCCAGATCGCCTATGCCATCGGCGTGGCCCGTCCGGTCGCCGTCTTTGTCGAGACGTTTGGCACCGGCACGCTCAGTGACGAGCAGCTCTCCGAACTTATTGCGAAGAACTTCGATCTGCGCCCGGCAGCGATCATCGAACAACTGGACCTCCGGAGACCGATCTATCGCCAGACGGCAGCCTACGGGCACTTCGGCCGTACTGATCTGGATCTTCCCTGGGAGCGGATTGACAGAGTTGCAAATTTAACGCGGTAGGATACGCATGCCGGAGTCATTTGGCTCAATAGGCAAGGAAGACACACATGCCGGAAAACAAACAGGCCGAGCAACTTACACACGAAATACATACCCCTAAAGGGTTGATCACCAGTTTCCTGATTCTCAACATCGTGTCGGGTACGGTGGGGGGGGCTATGCAGATCATTGTGCCGCTCTATGCCATGAGTCTGAACGCATCCACGGCGCAGATAGGTGTCATCAGGGGGATCTCCGGATTGGGCATGCTGCTGCTGGTCATTCCGGCCGGTTTTCTGGTTGATCATTTCGGATCCAAGAAACTGTTCATGGTCGGCAGCCTTTCCGGGTTTATTTCCACACTTGGACTGACGGTGGCAAAGGTGCCGCTTGCGATGATCGCTCTGATGGGTATTTCGGGCCTTTTTGGCTCTCTCAAAATGACGGCGCTGAATGCATCATTCTTTAAAAACCTGAAGAACATGGGGCTTGAAAAAGCCGGCTGGTTCAAGGGTTCCATGTCCATCGGCCTTACTTTTCTCGGCCCGGCATTCGGCGCATTTCTGGTCAGTGTCGCCGGATACCGCTCCATCTTTATCCTGCTGTCGGCGCTGACACTGATACCGGCTTCATTGGTACTTTTCTTTCACAGTGAACCGGCACGATCAGGACCAATTGATGAACTGAACGGTATTGTCAGGAAACAGCTCAAGGAGTTCCGTCAGCTGATCGGCCAGCGTCAACTGTATCTGCCGTTGCTGACGGAAACTCTCTCAACGTCCTGTTTTGCCACGTTTGGCACATTTATCGTGGTGATAACAATACAGATTCTGCACCTGAAACCCTCGGCGGCCTCTGTTTTGATGACAGCCGAAGGGGGAGTCTTCATCCTGACGGTATTTGCCGCCGGTCCGCTGATCACGCGTCTGTCCCAGTTTCAGCTCTACCTGCTGAGTGTTACGGTAACTTCTGCCGGTCTGGCCATGGTCAGCATCTCGACAACATTTACCCTCATGGCGGTGAGCGCCGTCATCCTCGGTCTTGGTCTGGGGTTGATCAATCTGGTGACGTCCTCACGTATCGGTCGAATGGAGGGTGAAAAGGGGAAGGTGGTTGCACTGTTTGCAGCCTCGGTGGGGGCAGGCATCTCGCTTGGTCCCATGATCGGCGGTATTGTCGGTCAATACCTTGGGCCGCAAAATATTTTTCTGACGTTTATCCCGCTATTTCTGCTGCTCATTGTGCTGGCGTACAGGACCGACATACAGAGCGAACAGGAGCCGGGAGCGGTGTCGGAGGAAGGGGTCGTAACTGAATGAAATGCCAAAAATAAACCATGACAAAAACGGCAGCCGGTTGGTGAGCGGAAACCCGCAGCTCAGATCAATCTCTAAACAACATATTCCTTTCTGATCAGACAACTGAAGGCAAGCAGATTTCAGGAGGAAGGTATTTATGAAGGTACGTACGAATTTGAGTGTGCTCGTCATCGCAGCGGCGCTGCTGGCGCCGGCCGCCTACGGAGCCGAGACGGCTCCGGAGACGACAACCTCAGAACAGAACGCAGGAGATGCGACGCAAGACCAACTGCAGATACCTGAAAAGGATGAAGCATTTGACGTCGGCTTGCCGCCGGCAACGCAGTCGGATATCACCGGGGTCAGAGAAGAAATACAACTGCTGCGCGACCAGTGGCAAAAAGGGATTGATCGAACCGTCGTCTCTACCAAGCGACTTCTCACCATAAGCGGCACCGGGCAGCTGAAGTACGCCAAACCCAATCCGTTTCTTAAAGACAACCCTGCGGGCGTTGAAGGTTTCAGCACCCCTTCCTTCGGGCTCTCCTTCACCGGGAACCTCTATAAGGACTACGTTGCGGGAAAAGACCTCAACTATTCACTCGGGTTTCTGACCACCGATAAAAATGCCATCAGTATTTCCAATGCAAATTTAACGTACAATATCTTCAACACGCTGGACAAGGAAGGTTCGTACCTGAGTATCACCGGCGGCCAGCAGAAGAAATTCTTCGGTATTGAGGCCACCGCTTCCGAGGAGTTCAAGCCTACGGTAGCGGGTGCCCAGTTTGCTTCCAAGCTTGGTCTTGATGCCCGCGATATCGGCTTTGTGCTTGCGGGTGACCTTTTTCCGACTAATGACTTCGGTTACAGCTACCGCGTCCCCACCGTTCAGTACTACCTGGGCCTCGTCAATGGTACCGGCGCCAATGCCGCCGAGACCAACAACAGCAAGGATGTTTTTGCCCGACTCCAGTTCAATGCACCGGTCGATTACAGCCATATCCTGAGAGGTCTCTCCTTCGGTGTGTCAGGTCTGAAGGGGAGGCAGGACTATACCGCCACTAATACCACTACGAATACGGCAACATTTACATCCACTCCTGCCGCCCCGGCTGTGGCGACAAAGTATTCACTCACCACCTCCACCAAGACAGATACCATCATCAGTAAAGGTGACAAGGAACGATGGGGCGTTGACCTGGCGTATGTCAATACCCCCATCGGCTTCACTCTTGAATATGTCCACGGAAAAGATCTGGTTCCGACTAACGGAACGGTTGCAATAAAGGACGGTGTCGCTGGTAAAAAAGTCCCCTACGGTTTCAAAGATACTCAATCGGAAGGGTACACTTTCACCCTCTTTTACAGCTTTGGCGATCAGTTTGTAAACTCGATCAAGACACAGGAACGCTGGGATGACTATTATCCGCTGACCTATCAGCCCTTCGTACGCTTCGACCGGTGGGTTCCTGACACCGATACCAGAAGTGTCAGAACTGACATCTGGACCGTCGGTTTCAACTATTTCTTTGCAGCAACTACCAAGCTGCAGGCGAACTATAACATCACCCGTGATTACAAGAAAGATGGCGGCGTCTATGACAATGATGCCTTCCTGGCGCAGTTCCAGTTCGGTTTTTAACTCTGTCCGTGCTGATGCCGGATGACCGCCGTCTGCCGGAATGAACCGACAGATTGTGGTCTGCTGCCAACATCCCCGAAGGGAACATAAGAAAAGGAGATATAAAAACATGAGAAAGCTCATAACGTTATTAGTGGTATTGGCGCTTGGAGTGGCGGCTTTTGGAGCCACACCGGGCTTTGCGCAACCTGAAAAGGTAGTAAGAATCGGTTTCCCCGGTGGTTCCGGCAGGCCGGCAAGCGGCCTTGGCTGGGGCTTCGTCCAGGCCAAGAACCTGTTTGAAGAAGAATTCAAAAAAGACGGCTGGACCATCGATTACAACTATATAAAAACCGCCGGTCCCGGAGTAAATGAAGCGCTGGCCAATAACTCAATCGATTTCGGTTTTCACGGAGATCTTCCCGTCCTTTCGGCACGCTCGGGGGGGTTGAAGATCAAGGCGCTTGCCGCCGTTCGTGGCGGGACCTCACACCTTCTGGTGCCGACGAATTCCTCCATTAAAACGATCAGGGATCTGAAGGGGAAACGGGTTGGAGTCAATGTGGGCACCTGGACTCATGCGCTGCTTATCAAGGTGTTGAAGGATAACGGCCTGACCTTGAAAGACATCAAGGTTACCAACATCTCCGGTACCGCCTTTGAAACGTCACTGACTACCGGTGATATTGATGCGGGCTTTGGCAGCCTGTCCCTCATCCGCAGAGGCGTAGCCAAGGAAATCTGGTCCACGGTGGGAAAACATGTCCGCTACCAGAATACCAATACTCTGGTAGTCAGGGAGGAATTCCTGAAGAAACACCCTGACATCGTCAAACGCCTCGTCAAGGTGTTTGTCAAAGGCTTCTACCTGGCCAGTCTGAACAAGAACGAGACCCTGAAGTTCAATACCAGAACCGGTTCGGCGCTGGCTGACAACATTGAGGAAAATGCCGGACAGTCGATCAAGTATCTTACCTCTCCGAAACTGGATGGGCAGGTGACAAAACAGTACAAAGACTCACTGGTACTGTTCAAGGAAAACGGTCTGATTCGCAAGACCATTGATCCGGAAAAGGACCTGTACCAACGGGGCATCCTGGAAGAGGTCCTGAAGGAGCTGAAGCTGGAAAACCATTGGCCGGACTACGACATCAACGGCAACCCGATCAAAAAATAAGCCTTGATGCGCCGGGCTTCAGGCCCGGCGCATTATTCAAGTGTGTCGTAAAGGTACATCTCATGAAGATTCAGCTACTGAAAAACAAACTGCTCGGCCTGCTTATACCGCTTGTTCTCTATGTGGCGTGGGATTTCCTGACCAGGTACGAGCTTGTTCCAGCGACACTGATGCCGCCACCCAGGGTTCTGTTCGATACCTGGTGGGATATGCAGAGCAGCGGAGAGCTGGCGCTCAACATGAAAATGAGCCTGTTGCGGGTTGGCATCGGCTTCCTGGTGGGCGCTTCAACCGGCTTTCTGCTCGGAATAGCCATGGGGTTGTGGAAACCGGCAGAGCAATATTTGAGTCCACTGTTCAACTTTTTTCGCCAGGTGCCGGTTGTCGCCTGGATACCGTTTCTTCTGCTCTGGCTCGGTATTGATGAGTGGTTCAAGATACTATTCATTTCCTGTGGTGCTGTTATCCCGATGACGCTCAAGACCTATGACGGGATCAGGGGGGTGCCGGCATCATACCTGGAAGTGGTCAGGGTATTCGAATATGGCAGGTTCAGGCTCCTCCGTACTGTAATTCTGCCGTCAGCCCTGCCGTCGATTATCACCGGTCTGCGCCTAAGCTTGAGCGAAGCATGGATGCTGGTAATCGGAGCGGAACTGGTGGCTGCCGGTGAGGGAATAGGCAACGTAATGGTAATCGCGCGGCGCCTCTTCCAGACGGATGTCGTCATGGTCGGCGTTATCGTGATCGCCATTACCGGTTTCGCCATGGACAAACTGCTGGGGCTGCTGGAAGCCCGGTTTCTCGGCTGGCACCGCATCCAGAACGCTCGGTAAAAAAGGAACACCACGATGAGCATTACATCGAATGTCACCACGTTTATCCGGAACAAGTATCACGGCTTTGTCAGCTTTCTGGTGTTGTTCATTATCTGGAGCGCAGTCAGCCACCTGAAACTGGTATCCGCAGAGTATCTGCCCTCGCCGGCAGCCGTCGGCACCGCGTTTGTCAAAGTTGTTTCTTCCGGGCAGCTCGGCATCAGCCTGGGGAGCAGCCTGATACGCATTGCCGAAGGCTTCTTTGTCGGCACTTCGCTCGGCTTCCTGTTCGGCGCCGTGATGGGTGTGTCACGCACTACGGAGCGGCTGTTTGCGCCGC
>JBAVTM010000015.1:0-3955 GCA_049696195.1 Desulfuromonadaceae bacterium
AAGTTCGATATTGATACTGACCCGGTCGGCATAGCGACCCGCCTGGGCGATGAGAAGCGGATCGGCGCCCGGCACAAGTTTGAGGTGAATATAGCCGTTGAAGCGTTCCACTTCCCGCAAGCGACGGACCACGGCGATCAGCTGCTCCATCGTGTAATCTGCCGAACGGATCACGCCGGTGCTGAGAAACAGCCCCTCGATGTAATTGCGGCGGTAGAAGTTCATCGTCAGGTCAACGACTTCGTCAGGAGTGAAGGCGGCACGGGGGATGTCGTTGGAGCGGCGGTTGAGGCAGTAGGCACAATCAAAGATGCAGGCGTTGGTGAGGAGGATTTTCAGCAGCGAGATGCAGCGGCCATCGGCGGTCCAGGTATGGCAGATGCCGCTGGCCGCCGTGCTGCCAAGAGCGCCCGCCTTGCCGCCTCGGCTGCTGCTGCTGGATGAGCAGGAGACATCGTACTTGGCGCTGTCAGCCAGGATTTCCAGGCGCTGTTCAAGGGGAAGGGTGGTCATGGATTCAAGGGTAGCACAGCTGTACGACAGAATGTGTCATGGGGCTTTTCGTTCCTTACTGAATGCCCAAATTTAGCGGGATCGACTGCCCGTTCGCCAGAAGGTAATTGCCCGTCGCTCCTTCAACTCTTGCATTGCCGTCACAGGATTGATGGAAAGAAAAGAGTGCGTTTGCAAGTACCATGCTTGAGGAAGAGCTTGCGAGTTCATTAAGCAGGGCGAATCCTGAATTCGGGTTGAGCAAGCAATCTGACTCCATTACTACATTGGCCATTCCGAGCTGAAGAACCGATGCGGAACCGGAGGCGGCATCAATATACTGGCCTCCCCCGCTGATGCTGTAGGTGTCATCGGAAACATCAGGGGAGTTCATGTCATTCCTGTCTATTATCCATGCATCCATGTTGACATTTGCGGAAGCTTCGTTTGAAGCTGTGAGACCAAGCTTCAGAAAAGCGGCGTTTTTTTCTTCAGATGTTAAGGACGCAGGATTTTTGACTGTCGCATTAATATCAATGCCCGCGTACACGATTACCAAGTTGTTGTTATGCTTCGAAACGGGGAATATGGAAACATTGTGAACCGGAAAAAGAGTGCTTCCCGCATCTCCAGAGAAAGAAACCGTAAGAATTGCCTGGGTCGGGGAAGCCCAGTACCCGTAGACAGTAATGGGTCCAGTTGTAAGTTGCAGAGGCACGGAGGAATTATCATCATTGATCGTAATCACAGCGACACAATTAGTGGGACTCGTGGTGCATGTGTTACTGATGACAGTTGCGTTAGGCGGCGTAAAACCGGTCACCGAAGACATCGCTACTGAGGCGGCATAGGCAAGGGGGACCGCAGTCCTTATCACAGCCTTGACCGGTTTTCCGCTGGGATCTTTAAAAGAATAGTGCAAAATAGTATTGTCGCCCACTCCGCAGCTTGAAATTGCTGTTATCAGCCCTAACACAGCAACGCATAGAGAGGTCCTGATGACGCGTCGTCTGGATACATAATGAGGTTGTTGTGGAGCCTGTGAACTATCATGTTTTGAATTCAGCACATGGCACTCCTCATTCATGAAATATCCGGCCACACATCTTCAACACCTTCCTACAAAAGAATGTTGGCAACGTGTTGATGTTTGGGTGCGTCATCGCGATGATGACAAAATCACACCGCCTGCAGCACAAAGCACTTCAGGTATTCCGACTCCGGGAATGACAGCAGCACCGGATGATCCGCCGCCTGACTGCAGGTTTCCACCAGCCGCACCTCGCGCTTCGACAGGCGGGCCGCCTGAATCAGCATGTCGCGGAACGCCTCGCGCCCCATATGGTACGAACAGGAGCAGGTAATCAGGTAGCCGCCCGGCTCCAGCAAGTCCAGGGCGCGGCGGTTTACCGTCAGATACCCCTTGGTCGCCTCGGCGATATTCTTGCGGCTCTTGACGAACGCTGGCGGGTCCATCACGATCACCCCGAAACGGCGCCCTTCCAGATGCAGCGAGCGGAGCCGCTCAAAGGCATCGCACTCCTCGAACTTAACCCGGTCGGATACCTTGTTCAGCTTGGCATTGCTGCTGGCCTGCCCCACGGCCCGCGCCGAAATATCGAGCCCCAGCACCGACAGGGCCCCGAACTTTGCTGCATGCACCGCCCATCCGCCGGTGTAGCAAAAGCAATCGAGCACATTCTTCCCGGCGCTGATTTCCTTGAGCAGCAGATGGTTCTGTTTCTGGTCGAGAAACCCGCCGGTCTTCTGCCCTTCGCGCAGATTCACCTGAAAGCGGAGACCGTTCTCATCCATATCGACCCGTTCCGGAACCTCGCCCCACAACAGCTCGACCTGCTCCTCCAGCCCTTCCAGCTTGCGGACACTCACATCGTTACGGGCGATGATGCCGAGCGGCGCACACACCTTCCGGAGCGCCGCGACGACCTGCTCGCGCCGGCAGTCCATCCCGGCCGAAAGAAGCTGCAGCGACAGGTAATCTCCGTACCGGTCCACGACCAGCCCCGGCAGGAAGTCACTCTCGCCGTAGATGGCCCGGTAGGTGGTCAGGCCGGGGTAACGTGTCGTGCGGTGCGCCAGGGCGGCGGCGATACGCCCTTCGAAGAACTCCGGCGTGTCGATATCCTCCCGAACCCGCGAAACCAGGCGGAAGGCGATCAGCGAATGGGGGTTGTAATGGCCGACGCCGATGAAGATACCGGCCGCGTCATACAACTCTGCCGCAATTCCGGCGACGCGTTCGCCCGCTACCTCGCGAATCTCATTGCTGAACACCCAGGGGTGTCCGGATTTGATGCGGCGATCTTCGTTTTTGTTAAGGGTGATTCTGGTCATCTGGTATCCTTTACTTGAGTGCAACTATCTGCAAGATTTGAGTAATTTCAGTCGTCAGGCTTGACAGTCGATGGTAATCCCTTGTACACCATTATGGTGGAAATTACAGCATCTATCGAATCGCTGATGACCCTCCATGATTACCCCTGCCCTTATGAACAGGATAAGTGCGTTAACGAAGCAATTTTCTGCCGGAAAGCGCAGAAAACGGCATTAACTTACTAAACAGGAATCAGCCATGATCGACTCCAGAATTCTCCTGATGTTTTTTACCACCTCGATACTGCTGGCCCTCTCCCCCGGGCCGGACAACCTGTTTGTCATGACCCAGGCCGCCCAGCAGGGGCGCAGGGCCGGTCTGCTCGTCACGCTGGGGCTCTGTACCGGGCTTCTGGCCCACACGGCGGCGGTGACGTTCGGGCTGGCGGCGCTCTTTCAAGCGTCGGCAGCCGCCTTCACCATCCTGAAGTTTACCGGTGCCGGCTACCTGATCTATCTGGCGGTGCTCTCCTTCCGGGCCGGGGCCGTAACCGGGACTGCTGCCGCCGCTGATCGCCCGAAATACTCCGCTCTCTACCGGCGCGGCATCATCATGAATATCACCAATCCCAAGGTGTCGATCTTTTTCCTTGCCTTTCTGCCGCAATTCGCCGATCCAGCCAAAGGTTCCCTATCCCGGCAGTTCCTGCTGTTGGGGAGTGTTTTCATCGTCGCCACGGTGGTTGTTTTCGGTGCGATCAGCTTTCTGGCCGGTGCTTTCGGGGAGCGCTTCCGGGAATCTGCATTTGTACAGAAGGTTCTTAACCGTATGGCAGCGGGAGTTTTTGCCGGGTTGGCATTGAAACTGGCATTGGCGCAGCGCGGATGACGATCGGCACCCTTTACATCATCGCCACGCCGATCGGCAACCTGGAAGACATGACCTACCGGGCCGTGCGGATCCTCGGGGAAGTCGATCTGATCGCGGCCGAGGATACCCGGCACTCGCTCAAACTGCTCAATCACTTCGGCATATCCAAGCCGCTGACCTCCTATTTCGACCATAACCAGCAGATCAAGGGGGAGCGTATCCTGAACGCGCTGCGGCAGGGGAAATCGGTCGCGCTGA
>JBAVTM010000016.1:0-12940 GCA_049696195.1 Desulfuromonadaceae bacterium
ACAGGACCATGGGACAGGAGCAGTGGACCAATATCCCCAGGAGCCTGGTCTACACCCTCTGCCAGTGGCACCGCATCCCGCTCCTGCGGGCCCGCACAACCAGGGAGCTTATCCGGGTGATCAAAACTACCGTTGATGACCGCCGGGCCATCGAACACCTGGAGAACATCATCAACGACAATTTCGGTTTTTTCCTGTTTCAGGCCATCGAAAAGGCCAAGTGCGAGCTTTCGGACTGGGAGCAGACCATGATCAGCTTTACGGAGCGCGATCTCCGTATAAACGAGGAGATAGGCAAGAGTGAGTTTGAATCTCTCAACAAAGATAATCTGCAGCAGATTGCGGCCTGCATCGATGGAGTTGTCGTACGCTCCGGGCTCCTCCCCGCGCAGGTTGATACGGTTTTTCTGACCGGGGGCACCTCACGGATTCCCCGTATCCAGGCCCTGTTTGCCGAGCGGTTCGGCAGGGACAAGCTGGAAAACCGGGATGCCTTTACCAGCGTCGTCCATGGTCTCGGTTCCAGCGTTCCGCTGTTTGTCTGATGCCGGCAGACTGATCGCCGGTTCTGGCCAGGGCAGCCCGTGTCTGGCGCTGTCCCATTGGCAAGGAGCGGTCTCTCACGAATAAGCAGCAAGTTCTGCGGCATTGATCTTTATGCGAAATGCCTGCATGTCTCAGTTGTATTTTGTTGATCTCATCTGGTATTTTGGCCTGTACGAAAACATGAAAGGTACTGACATGAAGATTGCGATTATTGGTTCCGGTGCACTCGGGCTGTACTATGGAGCCCTGCTCCAGAGGGGTGGGCATGAGGTGCATTTTCTTCTGCGAAGGGACTATGACGCCATCATGAGCCGTGGCTTGACGGTCCACTCCGTAAACGGCGATTTCTCTCTGCCTTCGGTTGCCGGACACAAAACATCCGATACAATCGGGCCGGTGGAACTTGTTATAGTGGGGCTTAAAACATTTGCAAACAACCAGCTGAATAATCTCATAAAACCGTTGATACATGAAGATACCATGATTCTGACGCTGCAGAACGGGCTGGGTAATGAGGAGCTTCTGGCGGAACTGTTCGGCGCCGGGCGGATACTGTGGGGTGTGGCTTTTCTCTGCTCAAACCGCGGTGAACCGGGGCATGTTCACCATCTGTCAGCAGGCAGAATTATTATCGGAGAATATCAGAAGCCCGACAATATGCGGCTGGAACTGATAGCATTCAATTTCACTTCTGCAGGAATTGACTGTGTGACAACCGGTGATCTGAAAAAAGCACGGTGGGAAAAACTGGTCTGGAATATTCCGTTCAACGGTCTCTGTGCGCTCCTGCAGCAGCCGGTAAATCAGCTTCTGCAGGTGCCAGACTGCAGAAAGCTCGTGAGAGATCTGATGGTCGAGGTAATCGCTGCTGCCAACACCCAGGATCTGAGCCAGGCCATACCTGAACAGTATGCCGACAGCATGCTTGAATTCACAGACGGCATGGGCCTGTACAAGCCTTCCATGCAGATTGATCGCGAGGAGGGGAGAGAGCTGGAAATGCAGGCCATCTTCCGAGTTCCGCTCCTGTACGGCAGGGGGCAGGGGGTCAGCATGCCGCGTGTCGAGATGCTCGCCGTACTGCTTGAACAGGGCTGTTTCACCGTAACATCTTGAGTCCAGGTCCTGGATAACACTTCTGGAACAGAAAAAAGGGTTTTGCAGAATAATCTGCAAAACCCTTTTATTATGTTCTGGTAGCGGAGGCCGGACTCGAACCGGCATGAGGTTGCCCTCGGCAGATTTTGAGTCTGCTGTGTCTACCATTTCACCACTCCGCCAGAGCTCGTATTTATAATTCAGACGAAGACGTACGTCAAGGATTATTGCCGGGCTGTGCCGAATATGAAACAGCCGGCACTTGTCGGGGTGTCGGCTGTTTCAGGTTGCTACGAAACAGAAAGTTCGTTCATCCGCCCAGATATTTGGTTAATTCTTCAGTCAGTGTGGTTGGATGCAGAAAACGGGCGGGTATTTTATCCTCACCGAGAAAATCCTTTGACCACGCTTGACGCTGTGTCCATGCCATCAATTTTTCCCAGCCGTGCCAGGTTGAAAAATCGACGCCTTGAATGTTGGTGATCTGCTCCAGGAAGGTTTGTTCATACCCTGCCATGACTCCTCCAATGGATGAATAACTGTCCAGCAGTGGGACAATGCTTGTATATCTAGCACTTATGAGAATAAATTACAATAAATTATCTTTATTCAGGATGTTGTTAATTAAAAAACCAATGATTTAATTCTAACTATTGAGGGATAAATATAAAATCAGGTATATGATGGATAGTTCCGGCTTGCCATGTAACAGGACTCTTTCCCGATGGCTCATGTGATGCATGATTCTGCCCGAACAGCCTGATGAAATGTCATCCCTTTTGATACTCTGATAAAAACTTTGCCTTGTACTCCGGGTAACGTCCCTCTCCGATTGCGTGACGAATCTCTGCCATCATTGCCAGATAAAAATGGACGTTGTGAATCGCCGACAGAACCGCCGAGAGGACTTCGTTGGAAACAAAGAGATGATGAAGGTAAGCTCTGCTGAAATTTTGACAGGTATAGCAGCTGCAGCTCGGATCGATCGGGAAAAAGTCGCGCTTGTAGTTTTTGTTGGTCAGGCGGATTCTGCCTCTGCGGGTAAAAAGGGTGGCGCTTCTGGCATAACGGGTCGGAATGACGCAATCAAACATATCGATACCCCGTTCGACACTTTCCAGAATATCCTCAGGCAGGCCGACACCCATCAGATAGCGCGGTTTGTCTTCGGGGAGGTGCGGGGTGGTAAATCCGACAATTTTTTTCAGAAGCTCCAGTCCTTCACCGACGCTGACTCCTCCGATGGCGTAGCCAGGCAGGTCAAGTTTGCGCATTTCCTTTGCGCACATCTCCCGCAGATCTTCGTAGACACTCCCTTGAACGATGCCGAACAGCGCCTGCCCGTTGTCAGTCATCGCATTCTGGCACTCTTTCAGCCAGCGGATGGTCTTCCTGGTTGATTTTTCGGCATAGGATCTGTCGCAGGGGTAGGGGATGCATTCGTCGAAGGCCATGATGATGTCGGCGCCCAGATCCTGCTGGATACGGGTTGCCGTAGCAGGATCCAGATATATTTCCGCTCCGGTGATCTCATGTCTGAAGAAAACACCCTCTTCGGTGATGCGCTTGTTGGGGAGTGAAAATACCTGAAACCCACCGGAGTCAGTCAAGATCGGCTTATCCCACGCCATGAACTTGTGCAGTCCGCCAGCCTTTTTTACCAGCCCTTCACCCGGTTGCAGGTGCAGGTGATACGTATTGGAAAGGATAATCTGGGAGCCGGTCTCCTTGATTTGTGCCGGAGTAAGAGGCTTCATGGCGCCATGAGTCGCCACCGGCATAAAAATAGGGGTCTGGATGTCACCGCGGGCTGTAGTGACAATTCCGAGGCGTGCCGAACAATTTGGGTCTTTTTTAAGAAGCGTAAAATTCATGAAATCTCCAAAACTCCGATTTTAGATAACCCGCAGGAGTTTATTCTTAGATAACGTACTATCAGAGTGGAGGCCAAAATGCAATTTGTGAGTGTCTGTTGGCGGTTTACGGCGTTGTAAATGTGATCTGTATACACAAAAAGGTTGCAATTTATTATAACGATGTTTAGTATCAGCGCGGTTCTGGGCAATAATGCAATATCCAAATGAGCAACTCACTTTGATCGACGCATCCACATAACACTCATCAAGGAGGTTTACGAATGAAAGTTGTCTCCAGATTTTGTTGGCGCGGTCCCCCGATATGCAATTTGATTACACTCCAAAAGTCCCTGCCGCACCAAGCAATTTCACTCTGTGTAGAATAACACTATCCAAAAGGAAGGAATGCCATGCAACTCACCTCGTCATCCATCGGCAGAAAGATCCTGATGGCGATAACAGGCCAGGCTATGGTTCTGTTCGCTGTCGTACATCTGCTCGGTAACAGCTCCATCTTCGGGTGGCTCAGTGGTGGTATCAACGCCTATGCCGAACACCTCCACAGTCTGCCACTGCCTGTAATCGTCGGTTTCCGCCTGGCCCTGCTGGCCATGGTCTGCATCCACATCTGGTTCGGCATCCAGCTGACCATTGAAAACCGCGGCGGGCGCCCTCAGCAGTACGCGGTCAAGTCTACCCAGAAAGCAACCTTTGCCAGTGAGAACATGATCTGGACCGGAGTTCTTATCGGTCTTTTCCTGCTGTATCATCTGGCGCATTTCACCTTCCAGGTGCTATATCCTGATACCGCTGCCCTGAAGAATCTTGTGCCTCTGCACAATGAGATGGTACCCAATGTGCTCGGAATGGTCGTCGCCGGCTTCAAGAATTTCTTTGTGTCATTCATTTACGCCGGTGCGATGGTGGTCCTGTTTCTGCACCTTTCACACGGCATCCAGAGCTTCTTCCAAACCATGGGGTGGAGCAGTGACAAGAGCCAGCCGGTCATAGTTAAACTCGGCGCTCTGGTCGCTCTCGTTCTTTTCCTTGGTTATGTTACCATCCCGCTGACAATTTTTGCCGGCATTCTGAAAGGTTAAGGGGGTTATTGTGATACTTGATGGAAAATGTCCAACCGGACCTATTGAACAAAGTTGGGACAAGCACCGCTTTGATCTGAAGCTGGTCAATCCCTCCAACAAACGTAAGTATAACATCATCATGGTCGGTACCGGCCTGGCCGGCGCCGCCGCCGCTGCCTCGCTTGGCGAACTTGGTTACAACGTCCAGGCATTCTGTTACCAGGATAGCCCGCGCCGTGCCCACTCCATCGCCGCTCAGGGCGGTATCAATGCAGCCAAGAACTACCCAAGTGACGGCGACTCCATTATGCGTCTTATGTACGACACCATCAAGGGTGGCGACTTCCGCGCTCGTGAGGCTGACGTATGGCGTCTTGCCCAGGTGTCCAACAACATCATCGACCAGTGCGTAGCACAGGGTGTCCCTTTTGCCCGTGACTATGCCGGCTATCTTGACAACCGTTCTTTTGGCGGTGCCCAGGTTTCACGTACATTTTACTCAAGGGGCCTGACAGGTCAGCAACTTCTGTTAGGTGCCTACTCCGCACTTTCACGACAGATCAAGGCCGGTTCTGTAACAATGCACACCCGTCGCGAGATGCTGGACCTTGTTGTCGTTGACGGCGTGGCACGTGGTATTACAGTGCGTAACCTGGTTACCGGCGAGTTGGAAAGCCACGCGGCCGATGCTGTCTGTTTGGCAACCGGCGGTTACGTCAACGTATTTTACCTCTCCACCAATGCCAAAGGGTGCTCGGTAACGGCAAACTGGAAAGCCGCCAAAAAAGGCGCCTTCTTCGCCAATCCCTGCTACACCCAGATCCACCCGACCTGTATACCACAGGCTGGCGATTATCAGTCCAAACTGACGCTTATGTCCGAGTCTCTGCGTAATGATGGCCGTATCTGGGTTCCCAAGAAGAAGGAAGATATCGGCAAGCTTCCTGCCGAGATTCCGGATGCCGATCGTGATTATTATCTTGAACGCAAGTACCCATCCTTCGGCAACCTGGCTCCCCGAGATATTTCCTCACGATCTGCCAAAGAAGCATGTGATGCCGGCCTTGGTGTTGGCCCCGGAGGACGTGGCGTCTATCTCGATTTTGCCGATTCGATCAAGCGCCTCAGCGAAGACACCATCCGCGAGCGTTACGGCAACCTTTTCGAGATGTATGAAAAAATCACCGACGAGAACGGTTACAAACGGCCGATGCGTATCTATCCCGCACCGCACTATGCCATGGGCGGCCTCTGGGTTGACTACAACCTGATGAGCAACATCCCCGGCCTGTTTGTCCTTGGCGAAGCCAACTTCTCGGTTCACGGTGCCAACCGTCTGGGTGCCTCTGCTCTTATGCAGGGTCTCTCCGATGGCTACTTCGTTATTCCGTACACCATCGGTGGGTATTTGGTCACAGTTAAACCTGGTTCTGTAAAATCGGATCATCCTGAATTCAAAAAATCGGTTGAGGATGTCAAGGCCACTACCAATAAATTCCTCTCAATTAACGGCAAAAAGACCGTTACCGAGTTTCACCGCGAACTGGGCAAAATTATGTGGGAAAATGTCGGGATGGCACGTTCCAAAGAGAGCCTTACCGAGGCGATCAAGGTTATCCCGCAAATTCGTGACGACTTCTGGAAAAATGTCAAGGTAAGCGGTACCGGTGCTGAACTGAATCAACAGCTCGAAAACGCCGGACGTGTGGCTGACTTCCTTGAGTTCGGCGAACTGCTCGCTCGCGATGCCCTGCACCGCGAAGAGTCGTGCGGCGGTCATTTCAGGGTTGAACATCAACTCCCTGACGGTGAAGCCATGCGTAATGACGCTGATTTCTCCTACGTCGGCGCATGGGAGTACAAGGGGAACGACAAGGAACCTGAACTGCACAAGGAACCTCTGAAATTCGAGACAATTCATCTCGCGGTAAGGAGCTACAAATAATGAGCGATCACAAGACCATGACATTGACACTGATCGTGTGGCGCCAGAAAAACGCCAACGACCCTGGTAAATTTGAAACATATACCGCAAAAAACATCACCGATCACCACTCCTTCCTTGAGATGCTTGACTGCGTCAATGAAGACCTGATCCTTGCCGGTAAGGAACCGATCGTTTTCGATCACGACTGCCGTGAAGGGATCTGTGGCATGTGTTCACAGGTTATCAACGGGGCACCGCATGGTGGGCAGGACCGTACAACGGTCTGCCAGCTGCATATGCGTAAATTCAAGGATGGCGATACCATCTACATTGAACCGTGGCGCGCCCGTGCCTTCCCGATCATTCGCGACTTGATCGTTGATCGCGCTGCACTTGACACGATTATTCAGGCTGGCGGCTATACCTCCTGCCATACCGGTGGTGTACCAGACGGCAATGCTATCTTGATTCCCAAGCCGATAGCAGAAGAAGCCACAGATGCTGCCGAATGCATCGGGTGCGGCGCCTGTGTTGCAGGCTGTCCTAATGGTGCTGCCATGCTCTTTACCGGCGCCAAGGTTTCCCAGTTGGCGCTGCTGCCACAGGGCAAATCCGAAGCGGCACAGCGTGTCAAGAACATGACTGAAACCATGACTGCATGTGGTTTCGGCAACTGCACCAACCATTATGAGTGCCAGGCTGCCTGTCCGAAGGGGATAAACGTCAAGTTTATCGCCAGGATGAATCGCGAGTTTCTCAAGGCATTGGTTGCCTGATTTTATCCAATGTTCTGCACTGTACCGTCGGGGCGGCCTTTATGGCCGCCCCCGTTTTTTTTGGAGCTGATACCCTGTGGATTTAGATATAGTTCGCACTGAAGTTGACGTTATTGCGGATACTCCTGTTCAAATGACCGCTGCACTCTACGATGCATTGCGGAATTTTGAATCGCAGTTTAAAATATTATGCTGTCCGAACCCCCATGATCCGTGTACTTCCTGCCGCCCGCACAATGAGTGTCCTTACCGGATATTTTTTACTCAACAGTTATCGTCTGATCTTGAGATTGTGCGGCTTCATCAAAAACCTTCGTTACCTTTTTCTTTGTATATAAGTGGAATAGACGGCAACAGTTCGTCTTGTACTGTAGGGATGGTCGTTATTGGCAGTGCGGTTAATTATATTGGTCTCTTTTATTCAGCGTTGCTCCGAATGGTGGAAACAGCTGTCTGTACCGTTCTGCCAGCCGTGACATGTGTACTTCGTTCCTATAGTCTCGATTATCAAGGCGTCCGGCACGATATTACAGATGCGGCATGTCTGCCCGATAATGTTATCCTCCTTTCCGGACAGCATATCCTGCAGAACACTGTTCATTCCGACTCTGCCAGATTAACGTTGAAATCGCCGTTACGTCTGCTCAGTAATGGCTCTATTGCGCATCGATTTGATTTTGCCGTATTTTTAAGATCGCAATTGAGACGTTGTTCTTCGTTATGTGCCTATTACGGTTCCGGCGAGCTGGATCTTGATTTTGCACGTCTCTCCCGGGACGCCCAAAACGTTGCTGTTTTCGATGATAAAATACGTTATACCCAGCCGTCATGGTCCAAACGCCTTAACAGGGCAGGCCTGACAGGTACGGCCGAATGTGCCGGTCTTGTTGAGCCGATGTTTTCTCTGTTGCTCTTCGGAAGCTATTTTAACGCCGGTAAGGGCGCTGCCGTTGGATCAGGTTTTTATCAGCTTGAGGCGCTTTATTAATTGTGCATATGTGTGGTGCTGAACGGATCAAATGTTTTCAAAAACGGCATTTCCCCTTGAAATCAAGCACAAAACCGCTGCCGAAGAAAATTTACCATTTTACCTGAAGAACCGTTACGCTCGTGGTACCGAAGGTGCACTTTTTTTCCCGGAAGGGTGTTCTTCGTCTTGATTGGTTGACAAACAGTGGACGTGGAAACTACTATGTTGTCCGCAGAAGCTAATTTCATCTTGAAAGGTTTTTATGAAGGTCATTATCCTGCTCGGCGATGGTATGTCTGACGTCACCTACAGCGAACTTGGTAACAAATCCCCCCTGCAGTACGCAGCGACTCCCAACATGGATTTTATGGCGCAGCATGGCCAGGTCGGCCTTGCCGCCACGGTTCCCGTTGGCTTGCCCCCCGGCAGCGACGTAGCGAATCTGTCAGTATTCGGTTATGATCCCCGTACCTGCTACACCGGACGTTCGCCGCTTGAAGCCATCAGCATGGGGGTTGCTCTCGGCCCTGATGATGTCGCTTTCCGTATGAATCTTGTAACTCTCAAGCCCCAGGGAAGCTCGATCTATATGCAGGACTTTTCAGCCGGGCATATCCCTACGGCAGAGGGCCGCGAGCTGGTTGAAACACTCCAGAAGGAACTTGGCAGTTCTGAAATCGAGTTCCATGCCGGCGTAGGATACCGGCATCTGATGGTCTGGCGCGGCGGCAAAGACGGTATGCGTTCCACTCCGCCCCACGACATTACCGGCAAAGCGATACTCGATTCTCTCCCGAGCGGCGATGGTGCGGATATGCTTAATAACATCATGAATCATTCCCAGATGGTGCTTCACAGCCATCCAATCAACGTGCGGCGTAAGGAACAGGGGAATCCGCCCGCGAACTCGGTCTGGCTCTGGGGACATGGCAAAACTCCCCGGATTGAACCCTATCGGGAAAAATACGGACTCTCCGGAGCGGTTATCTCGGCAGTCGATCTGATCAAGGGGATCGGTATCTGTGCCGGCCTGGATATCATCAACGTTGAAGGAGCCACCGGCTATATCGATACCAATTATCTCGGCAAAGGGCAGGCGGCTCTGGCTGCTCTGGAGAATCATGATTTTGTCTATGTTCATGTGGAAGCGCCGGACGAGGCTTCGCATGCCGGCAATATGCAGCATAAGCTCCAGGCTATCGAAGATTTTGACCGTCAGGTGGTTGGAACGGTGCTGGAGGGAATTAAAAAATTCGGTGACTATGCCATCCTCTGTATGCCAGATCATCCAACGCCGGTAACGTTGATGACCCATACTTCTGATCCGGTTCCCTTTGTCATCTATCGGGGCGGAACGGGGGAGGGGAACGGCGCTGCTTCGTATGATGAAGCGCAGGCCAAGGCGACCGGGTTGCTGCTTGAAGGTCATGAACTGATGTACAAACTGTTATCGTGAAATTGAATATATGTAGAAAAGAGAAGGGCATCCATACTAGTCAGGATGCCCTTCTCTTGTTTTTCGTTATTCCCTTTGATCTTCAGGTCTTTTTTGCTTCCTCGCCCGGATGTTGCATACAGGCAGAATGCGAAACGACTGAAGCGCGGCATTGATGCAAAAATGCAACAATCAGTTTTAAACAGATTTTATCTATGCTACTATCGGCATGTCTGTTAATGGAAAGGAATTCCGGCTGCATGAATACCAGAGTTTCACAGGTAGAACGGAAAAAAAGATTTCGTGAAGCGTTTGTCATCATTCTGGCAGTCATGGCGATTATTTTTCTGACCAAGGCAGAAATCAGTCTGACCCAGCTAAGCGCAGATGCCAAGCTGGGGAGCAATATTGCCATTTTTGTAGTGATAAACATTATTATTCTGCTGGTCATTCTGCTGGTGTATCTGGTCAGCCGCAATGTCGTAAAACTTTTCGTCGAAAGTCGTTCAAACCCTTTTGCAAAAAAACTTCGAACTAAACTGGTCCTTTCATTTGTCGCCCTTTCGCTCGTTCCCACCCTGCTGCTCTTTTTTGCCGCTGCCGGCTTTATAAACAACACCGTGCATAACTGGTTTAACACCCAGGTTGAAACATCATTGAGTGAGTCACTTGAGGTCGCGCAGACGTACTACAAAAGTTCGGCATCAAATTCACTGTATTACGGCAAGCAGATCAGCCGCTTTATTAAAGACCAAAAGCTGCTTAACGAGGATAATCTACCGCAGCTCAAACAGCTTATCCACCAGAAGCAGAATGAATATAACCTGGGGGTGGTAGAAGTTTATTCCGCCCAGCGTGAGGAGCTGGTCCGGGCTACAAATCCGGCAGTGCCCAAGGGGGAATTTACCAACCCGTCTTCAGAAGATATCAAGCGCGCTCTGGCGGGCGAGCAACTGACAAGGGTAAACCAGGCGGGAAAGGCAGATCTGATCCGGGGTATCGTGCCGATCCGTTCGACCTGGAACGAGTCGGATATTGTTGGCGTTGTTGTTGTTAATTATTATGTGCCGTATTCACTTGTGAATAAAATGAAGGAGATCACTGCGTCATACCATGAATTCCGTCAGCTCAAGATTCTTAAAAACCCGATCCGGTCAGCGTATATACTCACACTGTTTTTAATAGCGATGGTGATTGTGTTTTTTGCGTACTGGATGGGAGTCTACCTGGCAAACAGTATGACAAAGCCTCTTCAGGAACTGGTCGATGCAACACATGCAGTAGCGGGCGGCAATCTAGATGTTCGGATAGAGTCATATACATCTGATGAGATCGGCATGCTGGTCCAGTCATTCAATCTCATGACGGATGATCTGCGTACCAAACAGTACTCTCTTAATATCTCCAATCTCGAATTACTCCGGAGTAACCAGGAAATCGAGCGTCGTCAACAGTATATGGAAATCGTGCTGCGGAACATTGCGGCCGGCGTGATCTCGATCGACAGCGAGGGGGTATTGCGCACAATCAATACGTCAGCAGAGCGTCTGCTTGGTTTAAGCGCCGTGAACGTTCTGGGTAAAGATTACCGCGAGGTCATCAATGAAAAACACCTTGAAATTGCCACGGAATCCATCCGGGAACTGATGCAGTCGAAGCAGGGGACAATCAACAAACAGGTTTTTCTTGATCTGCGCGGTTCTCGAATAGCCCTGCAACTGCATTTGACGCTGTTGCGCGCCGGAAACGGGGAAATACTGGGTATTGTTGCTGTGCTTGATGACTTGACGCAGATGATGAGGGCTCAGCGTATGGCCGCCTGGCGTGAGGTAGCCCGCAGAATAGCCCACGAAATAAAAAACCCATTAACCCCGATTCAGCTTTCAGCCCAACGCCTCAGAAAACGCTATCTTTCGAGGTTTAGCGACGATGAGAAGGTCTTTGACGAGTGTACCGAGATGATCATAAAATCGGTTGATGATCTGAAAAATCTGGTTAACGAGTTTTCCAATTTTGCCCGTATGCCCGCTATTCAGCCTGAGCCGAACGATCTTAACGGGCTGATTCGCGAGGCATTGACCCTGTATCAGGAAGCGCATCGTGGTGTTCAATTCAACATCACAATGGATGCCAGAATGCCGCTGCTGATGATTGACCGCGATCAAATCAAGCGTGTATTGATCAATATTCTTGAAAATGCGGTCGCTGCCATGGCAGAGCATGGTACTGTTACCCTGTCAACACTCTTTGATGATGTGCTGAAAATGGCGACCATATGCATTGCTGATGACGGGCCGGGAATTGCGGCGGAAGACAAACCGCGCCTGTTTGAACCATATTTTTCAACCAAGAGGGGCGGCACGGGACTCGGTTTGGCAATAGTGAGCAGTATCGTGGCCGACCATGGCGGTTTTGTGCGGATTCGCGACAATAATCCGCACGGAGCGGTATTTGTTGTCGAGTTACCCGCCGGGTAACATCACATTCAATTTCATAATAATACGGCACGGTACCCGACCTGTTTTGCTTAAAAGCGGCCTCTTCTGGAGGGGTCGGGGGTGGTAAGGTGTCGGCTGTTAAGAGGAGTGGTTATGCAGACAATTTTGGTAATAGATGATGAAAAGGATATCAGAACCTCACTGACCGGGATTCTCGAAGATGAAGGGTATCAGGTTCTGAGCGCAGTAAGTGGTGCAGAAGGTATTGAGTCTGCACTTCAGGAACTTCCCGACCTGATTTTGCTTGATATCTGGATGCCGGGCATGGATGGTCTGGAAACGCTCGAAAAGCTTAAGCTTCTGCTCCCTCAGGTGACGGTCATCATGATTTCCGGACATGGCACGATTGAGACGGCGGTTCGAGCTACCAAGCTTGGTGCTTTCGATTTTATTGAAAAACCGCTTTCGCTTGAAAAAGTACTGATCATTGTTGCCAATGCGCTGCAGTTACAGAAATTGAAAGTGGAAAATGCCGAGCTCAAACATTCAGCCTCTGCGGATTCCGAACTTATCGGCGACTCTCCCGAAATTACCTCCGTGCGTGAGCAGATTAGGCTTGTTGCATCAACCGCAGCTTCTGTACTGATAAGCGGTGAAAACGGCTCCGGTAAGGAATTGATTGCCTGTTCGATTCACTGCAACAGTCCAAGGCGTGAGCGCCCGTTTGTGACCATTCACTGCTCTGCCATCCCGGAGGAGCTGATTGAGAGCGAGATGTTCGGCTATGAGAAGGGGGCATTCATCGGCGCAAC
>JBAVTM010000017.1:0-3283 GCA_049696195.1 Desulfuromonadaceae bacterium
GCTCGATGGAAGTGATACAGCATATGTCCCGAACCATTGACGATTTCAGGAACTACTTCAGACCGGATAAGGAAAAGGCCGAATTCAATGTGCACGATGCGATAGTGAATGCCTTGTCACTTCTGGAGGGAACGTTACAAAACCCGCGGATCGACATCACAATAGTCGTGAAGGATGATTCCGTCATCTACGGATATCAGAACGAATTCTCACAGGTGCTCCTCAACATCCTGATGAATGCCAGGGACGCCCTTCTGGAGAGGAACGTTGCAGATCCCAGGGTGTCCATCACCATATGCTGTGAAGACGGCCGCTCTGTCGTAACCATTGCCGACAGCGCCGGAGGCATACCCGAAGATATCATCGACAAGGTCTTCGACCCCTATTTCACCACCAAGGGTCCGCAGCAGGGAACGGGGGTCGGCCTGTTCATGTCGAAAACCATCATCGAGAAGAATATGGGGGGAAGGCTTTCCGTACGCAACAGAGCGAGTGGCGCCGAGTTCAGAATTGAGGTAGGCAATGAAAACACGATTTAAACAGAATCCTTGATTCCAGAACACCATCTGATAGTTTTCGCTGTGCAATTGAAGCAGCAGCATGGCAATGGCCGGACCGACAACGGCGCCCATTATTTGTTATTTGAAAAAGAAGAAACGTACGGTCCTCAAAAAAAACCGGCTCAATTATCGAGATGGGATGTACCGTACAAGAGCCGCTCGGCCTCTGCCAGATCCTCTTCAGCTACCTGTATTTCCTTCATCAAGGTCGATTCTCCGCCTAATACCTGCAGCGTATATTCGATCCCACCTTTTTTCAACAGGCCTTCAACCCGCCTTAAATCAGAATAGTTCACCGCATCGTAAAAGCGTGCCATTGATAACACCCCCTTTTATTGAGAAGCAGACCCGCATTGATGTTTGACCAGTATCTGCAATTAAATGATATCACAAAAGTGGATGTGCAGGTTTATTGCCTTCACACAGCGGAAAAGGAAAAAATGAGTCGCGATCGGATCGTTGTCGTTTCATGATTATAGCGTATAATTAACTTGCCGGAAGGGGGAGGTTGTATGCGCATCGTCATGAGTTCAGTCATCGGTTTGTTTGTCTGTGCCGCTCTGGTGTTTGCCTCGCAAGAGAAAATCAGGCTGATCGGAATCAATGATCCGATTACGCCGGTGACGGCGCATTTCCTTCACCGCCATCTGGAGGAGGCGGCCCGCATGGGGGATCGCCTGGTGCTGATCGAGATGGACACCCCGGGAGGATTCGAACTTGTAGATAAATTGCGAAAGGAAAGGTGAGCAACATGTTACATCAACCAACACCATGCAGACATGGATTCATAGTCGGCCTCGCAATCCTTGGCACCATGCTGCTGCTGGGATCTTCCCCTCTCCAGGCGGCGGGCACGGTGCCTCCCGGTTTTGCCGAGCGATTCGCCGAAGTCAACGGGGTTCGGCTGCATTACCTCATCGGAGGCACTGGCAGCCCGGTGGTCCTGCTGCACGGCTATGCCCAGACCGGACATATGTGGCGTCCGCTCATGCAACCTCTCGCCCGTCGTCACACCGTCATCGTACCCGACCTGCGCGGCGCCGGCGGATCGTCCAAACCGGAGTCCGGCTACGACAAGAAGAACATGGCCGTGGACATCCACGAATTAATTTCATCGCTGGGGTATGACCGGGTGGGCATCGTCGGCCACGACATCGGCCTGATGGTGGCCTACGCCTACGCCGCCCAGTTCCCCCAGGCTACCGAAAAAGTGGTGCTGATGGACGCCTTCCTGCCCGGCATCGGCAACTGGAAGGACGTCTGGCTGATGCGCGACCTATGGCATTTCCACTTCTACGGCAAGGTGCCGCTGGCACTGGTAAAGGGTCGCGAGCGGACCTACTTCGAGCACTTCTGGAACGATTTTGCCGCCGATCCGAAACATTCGGTACCCGAGGCAGACCGCCGCATCTATGCCAAGGCCTATGCCAAACCCGGTGGAATGCGAGCCGGTTTCGAGTACTTTCGCAACTTCGAGCAGGATGCGAAGGATTTTGAGCAGCTCTCCAGGACCAAGCTACCCATGCCGCTGCTGGTTCTGACCGGCGAGAAGGCCAGTGGCACCTTCCTCATCGAGCAGGCCGGGCTGGTGGCATCCGATGTCCGCGGCCAGGTTGTGCCGGGCTCCGGGCACTGGCTGATGGATGAAGCACCACAGACGGTGATTCCTGCGATTATCGATTTCCTCGACTGAGCTGACGGCCAACTAATTCCCGACAAAGGGAGACTTGTCATGAACTATACCGAACTGCTCAATCCCCGGAATTCCGCCGTCATGGTCTTCGGAGTTGCTGGTGAAGGAACACTTCGGCGCCTACGGCCAGGGGGTGGAGTACGCTTACACCATGGTGCACGGCGCGCCGCCCTGTGGGTCCGGGGGATCGGCTGCGACTGCTTCGCCTTCTGAGAAAAGTGAAGTGCAGTCCCATTGTGCCTGAATCGTAAATTTCAACTGGAGGTCAGTATGGCGTATGTTGCGACCATATCCGGCATTTTCCTGATTCTCCTGGTCCTCTGGGAGGGATTCGAGACCATCGTCCTGCCGCGCCGGGTCACCCGCCGCTTCCGCCTCACCCGGTTTTTCTATTGGAACAGCTGGCGACCCTGGGTGAAGATGGTCAAGATTCTGGTTCCGGCGCGACGGCGAGAAAGCTGGCTGAGCTATTTTGGCCCACTGTCGCTGCTGTTACTCCTAAGCTTCTGGGCAGGCGGCCTGATCATCGGCTTTGCCCTCATACACTGGGCGCTCGGCTCATCATTGCTGGCCATGGACAGTAGCAGCGGCATCCTCACCGACCTCTATCTGAGCGGCACTACCTTTTTCACTCTTGGGCTGGGAGACGCCCTTCCCCGCACTTCCCTGGCGCGTCTGCTGGTAGTCGTCGAATCGGGAATGGGATTTGCGTTTCTCGCCCTGGTGATCGGTTACCTGCCGGCGCTCAACCAGTCCTTTGCCCGCCGCGAAGTGAGCATTTCACTCCTCGATGCCCGCGCCGGCTCACCTCCCACCGCTTCGGAGATGCTCCGCCGGCACGGCCATGAACAGGGGAGGGAGGCGCTACGGCAGCTCCTGCACGAATGGGAGCGCTGGTCGGCAGAGTTTCTCGAGGGACACCTCTCCTATCCGGTACTCGCCTATTTCCGTTCCCAGCATGATAACCAGTCATGGCTCGCTTCCTTGACCGCGATTCTCGACACCTGTGCCCTGATCATGGCCGGGGTGG
>JBAVTM010000018.1:0-3269 GCA_049696195.1 Desulfuromonadaceae bacterium
GGAAAATACCACCACCACATCATTCCCGAAGCCCACAAGCAGTACCGCCGTTTCAACCGGCTGCATATTTTCATGCACATCCTGGTTATCACCAGCTTCCTGCTGCTGTCGCTGACCGGACTGCCGCTCAAGTTCAATACCCAGGCATGGGCTCATACACTCATGAATTCGTATGGCGGTGCTGCAAATGCCGCGCTGTTGCATCGCGTCGGCGCTGCAATCACGTTCGTCTATTTCGGTCTGGCGATAGCGATGAGCATCAACTTCCTCTTTATCAGAAAAGACATCAAGGGCAATCCGCTACAGCGTCTGTTCGGCCCGGATTCGCTCTGCTTCAATCTGCGCGATATCAAGGATGTGTACTTCATGGTCAGATGGTTCTTCTTCAAGGGACCGAAGCCGACCTTCGAGCGCTGGACCTACTGGGAAAAATTCGACTTTGTCGCGGTCTTCTGGGGTATGTTCGCTATCGGCGGATCCGGGCTGATGCTCTGGTTCCCTGAATTTTTCGGACTGTTCCTGCCCGGGTGGGCTTTCAACGTGGCCACCATCGTCCACTCCGACGAAGCGCTTCTGGCTACCGGCTTCATCTTCTCGGTCCACTTCTTCAATACCCACGGACGCCCCGAGAAGTTCCCGATGGACTTCGTTATCTTCAATGGCCAGATCGCCAAGGAAGAGATGCTCGAAGAGCGCGGCGATCAGTGGAAACGCTACGAAGAAGAGGGGATCATCGAGCAGTTTGCCTGCACGAAAACCAGCGGTGTCGTCTATGACTTCCTGGTCAAGGGTTTCGGTTTCGCCGCCCTTTTCATCGGCCTCGGACTGCTGCTGCTGATGATCCTGGCCTTCCTCGGAGGAGGCGGGCACTGACACAAATAATTGAATAATATGAATTGGGGGGGCGAATCAGCCCCCCTTTTTTTATGTACACAGGCATGCCGTTTGTTGCGCTATGGGATAATAGACAGCTCACGATAGCGGAGACGCACAGGCAACGGAAGGAGGGAATGCGTAAGGAGGAAGGGAATCAGGAATGAAGCTTGAAAGTGACACATGCTGACGGGGAACGCCGTATGGTGTGGGAGGGCAGTCAAATGCCGATGGGGTGCATCCTGAAATCGGATCTCCCCTGGCTCAGCCACCACGATATTACTTCGTTGTTCGCTTGAAGAGTCTGCTTTTGGCTATTGTTACCCGTTTCAGGTGTCAGTAACAACTCCCTTTTGAGAGGGACCGGCAGGCCGCTTCTGCCATTTGCCCAAGGCTATCGACTCAATGGCAGCCGCCATTCCGAAAGAAAATATACTGAAAACAAGCGGCAAACCATGGGTGCCGAACAGATCATAGAGAAATACCTTTATTGCTCCGACAACGGTGACGAGAATGGCAACATTACGGATCTCCTTATTCTGTCGCAGATATGCCAACACAATCAGCACGATGGCCGCTGCATTGATGAGTACCGACTGCCCACTGCGGAAGGTATCGCGCTGTATTTCGACCGGAACAAGCTGTATCGCCTGAAAGATCCCCACCCTGATCATGAAAAAACTGCTGGCCAGGCCGCCCAGCAAAAGCAGGACGGCACTCCGGTCGTTGCGGTCAAATGTATCGAAAAGCGCCGAAGTGGCGGGAACAGGCCAACGCCGGCACCATTGGTAGTGATAGATCGCTATGACCGCCAGAAGACCGGCGGGAAGCATGTTGATCGGGTCGGTTGCGCCAGGTCCTTCACCGCGCAGCACAAAGGCAAGCGCCACACAGGCGTAGATATTCATCAGATAGGTAGTGCCCCGCAAGCCGCCATTCTCCCAGACACGCGATACGATCGCCATGGTAATCGCCACGAGTGAGATCACCGGTAACGACAGAACGAACGCTCCGGTTGCCGCCGGCAGCGCAATGGCCAGGAGGGCGCCCCCGGAGAACGCGAAGGTATTGGTCCCGGGTGCTCCATCGGTGGCGCGCCGGGCGCACCAGAAAGTCAGGCCCAGAAGGGCGACAGCGCCAAGCAGGCCGATCACACCAAGAAGGCTCACGTTCATCTGCCTGGCTTCAATCACGTGGCGGGCCAGCGTAAACGCCCAGATCACGTTAAGGGTCGGCAGGCTGAAGTCGAATCGGGATATTTTTTGACTGCCGGCGTTGACGATGCCGAGCAGGGAGAGGAAGATAAAGGTCAGGAAGAAAATTGCCAGCACCGGCAGGTACCAGGCAGAGGCCAGCTCAGGCGGAATGGTCTCTCCCTTGCGCAGCAACATACCCAGCCTGACACCCCAGAGCTGCAGCATGACCATCGTCACGACCAAAACCGACCAGCGCAGCCATGAACAGCGTTTCAGCTGCGCCGCAAAATAGCCGAGCACGTTGGCGGTGTAGAGTACCAGGGCGAGATAGGGGAAGAAGGGGTGGGGATAGTCGATCGCCGCCCCGGCGAAGCACATGCCGAGAACCCCGACCGAAATGGGGACGAAGGCGTTGAAGCGGCGGCTCATGAGTGCCATGCCGAAGCCGGTCGCCATCAGCGTGAGGTATGCCGGCACCAGCGGCAGCGACTTGAAGTGCATGTGCGTTTCCACCACGATCGTCGACATGAGCACGACGCCGCACGCTGCAAAAACAGGGGCCAGAGGGCTTTCCCTGGCGTATTTGTACCAGCCGAAGGCCATCAGCGCCGCCGCGTAACCCATGCCGAGGCCTGAACCGATCAGTTTGCTGACGAGGCCGCTGTCGGTGACCGTCCGGAGAATGAGCGCGATAACCATCAGAAAGCAGACCGTGGCGAGGCGCGGCAGGACCGCGTTTCTGCCGGCCCAGCTCAGTACCTCCTCCGAAAGTTCAGGCATCTCCTCGTCAGGGTACTCCCTGGCGATTTGCCGCGGCCGGGGAACCGGAGCCTCGGCGGCAGGAACATCTTCGGTGTTTATCTGCGCGCTCAGGCGGTCCAGCTGCCGCTCAAGCATCTGTATGCGGCTCTCAAGCTCCTTTTCCCGTTTTTCAAGACCCTCATCTGCTGTTGACATCCGTACTCCTCCCGTCGACAGACATCAGCTTCACCGGATTAATCCGGAGATATCTTGCAGTGTGACCCATGGAATCCGTCGTGAGACCCTGCGTATCAGTGCGAATCCTTCACGCCGAATACCGGCAGCACCCTTGTGACCAGATAGAAGAGCACAAAAGGCGTCGTGATGACGGTAAGTGCCCCAAACAACCCCTCTTTGAACAATTCAACACTGCTCGGCCAGATGGGGAGATGATAATCC
>JBAVTM010000019.1:0-3603 GCA_049696195.1 Desulfuromonadaceae bacterium
TGGAATGCCGCCGTCATCTTCGCCTCCTCACGGTTATTCTTCTTCAGGTTGTCCCATGAATCCCGAAAGCCCGCCTGCTCCATGACATCATGCAGAACCGGTGAAATCCGGGCGGCACGCCTGAGCAACTCCTCTGCGTTCGCCTCGGAATTTTCCGCTACACATGCCAGCCATTCCCCCACTATCGAAAAAACATCCGGCTGATAAAAGAGCAGGCGCTCCTTTCCCTCGGCCAGCATGTCCCCCACGGCGCGGCCGGTCCCGAACGGAACCCGGTGCGATGAGCGGGGTAAGGGGTGGACGACGGTTCCCGACAATGAAGCAACGCCGGAAGTCTTGTGAACCTGCTGCAGAAAATAGAAATCTTCCCCGGCAAGGCGGCGGTTCATCCCGCCCGATGAAACATAGGCGGAAGCCCGGCAGGCCATTGCGCTTCCGACGGTGTGAAAGGCATAGGGGGAACCGGCCAGTTCCAGGCCTAGCACGTAGACACGCAGGAAGAGTTCGTAGCGGTCGATGGCGGACTGTCCCGCCGCTCCGGATGCCGGGCGGTGTCGATAGGGGATGCTGGCGCCGCCAGCTGTTGAGGATGCAAAATGCCGGGTGATGGCGGGGAGATAGTCCGGCTGTACCAGCGTGTCGGCGTCGAGGCAGATCAGGAGCGGGTCGCCCGCGCGGTAATCGAGGTGCGGCAGCGCCAGGTCGAGGCCGATCTTGCGCGCCAGGCCGACACCCTGTTTGGCGGGCAATGTTCTCCCTGCTGACGCGGCATCCACCCGGAAGAGGTTATCCAGCCCGTACTGCCGCTTCCACTGCGGCAGAGAGTCCAGCGTTTCGAGATTGTCAGCCGTTTCCGCAGCGGATGCGTCGGCGCGCTGATTGACGGCGACCAGGATCATGAAGCGATCCAGCAGATCGGCAGGGTTGCGGGAGAGTGATTCCAGTGTCTGCGGGAGATTGACGGCTTCGGCCAGCGAGGGGATGATAATTGCACCTGAGAAGGCGCGGGATGGAGCCTCGCTGATCCTCCAGGGAGGACCGGCAGCCCGTTTGCTCAGATAGGAAGTTATATTTGGGGGGAGGTATGTATCAGGCATAGTCACTTTTCAATCAAAACATTACTCACGCGAAGCCGCAAAGATCGCGAAGAAAAAACAGGTGGGTGAAGCATGAATTTTCAAAAGCATCTGATCTCTTCGCGCCTTCGCGTCTCCGCGTGAACATTTTTTGTTTCCGGTTTGACGGTCCAGGATTATTCCGAGCCCCATCGCTTGTAGAGGTCGTTCTCAATCCCCAGCTGGTCCAGCACTTTCCCGACGACAAAGTCAACCAGCTCCAGCACCGTTTCCGGCCGGCCGTAGAACCCCGGCATCGCCGGTATGATCCGTGCACCGGCGCGGGAAAGCTTCAGCATGTTCTCAAGATGGATGTCGGAAAGGGGCGTTTCCCTGGGCACCAGCAGCAGCGGACGGCGCTCCTTGAGCATGACATCGGCGCTTCGTTCGATCAGGTTGCCGGAAATTCCGCCGGCGACCCGCGCCAGCGTCCCCATGCTGCAGGGGCAGATCACCATGGCATCCGGAGCGGACGATCCGCTGGCGGCACCGCAGAACAGGTCGTCGGGGTGCACCAGCGTGATGCCGGAACTGATTTCAAGATGATGGTACAGACGCTGCAGCGCTTTATCGAGATCGCCTGACAGGTCGAGGCCGGTCTCTTCAAGGCAGACGGCGGTGCCGCTGCAGCTGGCGCTGAACGTCACCTGAAAGCCGTTCAGGCAGAGCTGCTCGGCCAGGCGGAGTCCGTACATCGAGCCGGATGCGACGGTCAGCGCGACGAATATGTGTTTCTGTGCCATCATTCCTTACCTCGCCAGAACATCGGCCGCCGTAAAGATCACAATGGCAACGCTGATGTATCCGTTCATGTTGAAAAACGCCGCGTCCAGCTTTTCGAGATTTCCGTCCTTCAGCAGCAGGTGTTCGTACAGCAGCATCGCGACGGCGGTCAGGATGCCGGCCAGAAAGAGCGGCCCCAGATGCATCAGATTGAACAGGGTGAACAGCAGCCCGATCATGATCAGGTGGAACAGCCTGGCAGCCCACAGCGAGCCGTTCACGCCGAGCAGCACCGGAATGGAGTGCAGCCCTGCAGCCCGGTCGAATTCAAGATCCTGGAGGGCATAGAGGATGTCAAACCCGGCGACCCAGAAGAGCACCACCCCTCCGAGGAGCAGCGCCGGTGCGTCAATCGTGCCGCGAATCGCGATCCAGGCACCGATCGGCGCCGCAGCGAGGCAGATGCCGAGCACCACGTGGGCCAGGGCCGTGAAGCGCTTGCAATAGGAATAGAGCAGCAGGAAAAACAGGGCGATCGGCGAGAGTGTAAGACAGAGCGGATTAAGCATGTACGCCGCGAACATCATCAAGGCAACCGCCGCAATAATGAAAAACAGTGTCATCCCCCTGCCGATCAGGCCTGCCGGTATGGCTCTGGCCGCTGTCCGGGGGTTGCGGGCATCGATTCCGGCATCGATCAGCCGGTTCATCGCCATGGCAGCCGTCCGGGCGCCGACCATGGCGAGGATGATCCAGGTCGTCTGACGGAAGGAGGGAAGTCCCCCTGCGGCCAGCAGTGCGCCGGTCAGGGCGAACGGGAGCGCAAAGATCGTGTGGGAAAATTTGATCATCTCCAGAAAAATGCTTATTTTAGCCATGATACCGGTCACAGTCACTTGTGCTCCAGAAATAATTGCAGGACACCCTCCGAGACCCGGTCCATTTCACGATTGATTAGGTCGAGATCAAACATGCCGGGATACTCTTCGTAGGGATAATGCTTGTACATCGTACCGATCTGCCCTTCTTTATTGTAGGCGTATGAGGTGCGGATCTCGAAATTGTAATGTGACAGCTGTACAGTAACGGTTTCGTTCTGCTGTTGAACCTCAATCCGCAATTGGGTGTAGTACTTCCGCCCCCCGGCAGGCTGGCCGAAGCTGGTATCGGTGGCAAAACGATAGGGGGCCGTTATGAGGACCATCCCGCTGCTGTCGGTCTCCAGAATCCGGCACTTCAAATCGCTTTCAATGTGTGGCCGGATTTTTTGCACGACATCACGCGCTCGCCCCGATACGGTGATGACCCGCGTGGCAATCGGCTCGGCTTCCGCCCGCATGTGATAGCAGGCCGGCAGCAGTGCAGGCGTCAAAAACAGCAACAGCAGGAGGACGTTACGCAATTCCGTACTCCTTCCAGCGGCGGTCGACGAGGGCATCCGCTTCAACGGAGCTTTTCACCTCCGGACGGGGAACACGGACTCCGGTCGCATCGACGGCAACTCGGCCGGTGGATCTGTCATGGAAAATATCGTCAGTAAAGTCGGTCACGTTGATGGCTCTCCAGGAAACGTTCGAGAGCTCGGGCGGTTCTGATTCGTCAGGCACGAACAGCAGGACTCGTGCCGATCTGAACCATGGCAGAGCCCACAATTGGGCGGAAATATTCCGTACCATGCCGGGCTGAGGGTTTTCAAGGGAAATGATGGCGCTTTGATGAAAAACCCATTCAAACGGGTAACGAATGTCTGTGATGGCCGGCACCA
>JBAVTM010000020.1:0-2728 GCA_049696195.1 Desulfuromonadaceae bacterium
TGTTCGGTAAGGCTAAGGGAACTATCAGTGAACATATCAAGCATATCTTTGAAGATGGTGAACTGGACCCGGAAGCAACTGTTCGGTTTTTCCGAACAGTTCAAAAAGAAGGGAACCGTGAAGTAGTCCGGGAGGTTGAGCACTACAACCTGGATATGGTGCTTGCCCTGGGTTACCGGGTCAGAAGCCAGGTAGGGGTGCGTTTTCGCCAATGGGCGAGTGAGAAACTCAAGGAATACATTATCAAAGGCTTTGTGCTGGATGATGAGCGACTAAAGAACCCGGACAGAGGTCGCGATTATTTCGACGAACTGACCAAACGCCTGCAGGATATCCGCACCAGCGAGCGCCGCTTCTACCAGAAGATCACTGATATATATGCCACCAGTATTGACTATGACCCTAACCACCCACTTACTCAGGAGTTTTTTGCGACGGTTCAGAACAAGGTGCACTATGCGATCCATGGCCAGACAGCTGCTGAACTGATTCAATCGCGTGCTGTCAGCAGTCAGCCGAACATGGGGTTAACCAACTGGGAGGGCGCCCGTATCCGTAAGGCGGATGTGAGTGTTGCCAAAAACTACCTGACCGAAGAAGAGTTACGGGCGCTGAATAATCTGGCGGAACAGTATCTGATCTTTGCCGATGGGCAGGCGGCACGACGTATTGCCATGACCATGCAGGACTGGATTACCAAGCTGGAAGGTTTCCTGACCTTGAATGACCGGGAAATTTTGCGAGATGCGGGCAAGGTGTCCGCACAGATCGCCAAGACACACGCTGAACATGAGTTTGCAAAATTCCGGGCGATTGATGACAGGAAGTATGAATCGGATTTTGACCGCATGGTAAAGCTGGTGCCGGGAAAGAAAGACGATTGAGCTGATAGGTTGTTTTCGGCATCGTCGCAACGGTTGCAAGTTTTTCCTACACGCCAAAAACAAGAACTGACTTCTGGCTGAAGAAGCTCGAATCCAACGTAATCCGCAATCAGCAGGTAAAATCCGATCTGGAGCGGTTGGGCTGGCGGGTGATAACCGTCCGGGAGTGTGAACTTCGGGAACCGGATCATCTGGCGGCCCGGCTGGATGAAATAAGGAACAGCGAATTGCAAGGCGGAAAACCATGACCACTCACTCTTCAACGATGCGTCCCCACGGCGGTTACCGCACACTTCGCTCATTTCAGGTGACCGAGATCGTCTACGACGGCACGGTTTCCTTCTGCGACCGTTTTGTCGGCAAAAGGTCGCGGACACATGACCAGATGGTGCAGGCGGCGCGTAGCGGACGGCAGAACATCGCCGAAGGGAGCAGGGCATCGGCGACCTCAAGCCAGACGGAATTACGGCTGGTGAACGTTGCACGCGCCAGCCTGGACGAGCTGCTGTTGGACTACGAAGATTTTCTTCGTCAGCGAGGTCTGCCGGCCTGGGGGAAGGATGACCCGCAGGCGAGAGAGGTGCGGAGTGTTGGAAAAGAACATCCGGCCGATCAGTCTGATCGGACTGATCAGTCGGATGCAAAAGCCTATGCCTGTTGGCTGAACCATGCCGATCCGGCGGTGGTCGCCAACACGCTGATCTGCCTGATCCACCAGGCAAATTATCTGCTCGACCGGCAGATTGCCGGCCTGGAAAAGCAATTCATTCAGGAGGGCGGCTACAGCGAGCGGCTGCACGCTGCCCGGCTGGAGGAACGCCGGAAACAGACTCTGACCAATCAGTCAGATCGGACTGATCAGCCGGGTAAATTGCTTTGTCAGGCATGCGGCAAACCGATGGTGGTTCGGACGGCCCGGCAGGGATCAAATGCAGGGGCACAATTCTTGGGGTGTTCGGGGTATCCAGAGTGCACGTCTACCCGGCCGGTTATGTGACCACATAGAAGGAGGCTCCAGGTTCAGGCTTGACTTATTGACATTTGAAGTAGCCATTTGATCCCCATTTTCAGCAAGGTTTCACACCATGCGGCACAACTGTGCGCATATAATCTCCAGCCAGCTTCCATAACAATTATTACAACACTGTTGACAATGCTCTTTACCGCATGATTAAATGTATCATAAAGAATGCTAAGGGGGCCGGTTATGTCGCAGATATCTGCAAACGATCTGAAAATAAAAGGGGTTTCTGTAATTGAAGCCATGCTTGCCACTCAACCGGAAGCGGTAATTTCCGTTCGCGGCAAGGAGCGGTTTGTCGTGATGGATATGGACCATTATCATTACCTGCGTGAATGCGAACTGGAATCGGCACTTGCGCAGACCCGGGCCGATCTTGCAGAAGGTCGCTTTGTCAAAGGGAGCGCTGAAGATCATCTTGCCCGTCTAAAGGCCGCGTGATGAGCTGGTCCCTGGTATTTACCGAGCAGTATGAAAAACGCGCCCTGCGTTTTCTAAGGCGCCACCCGGAGCTGGAAAAGCAGTATCTGAAGACTCTGCAACTACTGGAAGCCAACCCGTACCATCCTTCATTGCGCCTGCATCCGCTGTCAGGGCGACTTTCCGGTTTGCACTCGGTTTCAATCAATCTGTCCTATCGTATTAATCTTTAATTCCTGATTAATGACCAGGAAATTATTCCGGTGAACGTTGGCGACCACGATACGGTGTACTGATTTATGTTGAGCTTCCGGGGTCAGTGTCAGCTTTCGGAGCGGCGCATGGGGAACATGTCCCAACTCCATACAACCTGAACATGGAAAAGGAGATACCATGAAAAAAT
>JBAVTM010000021.1:0-4663 GCA_049696195.1 Desulfuromonadaceae bacterium
CGGCGCACATCCGAAAATGGCATTACCGGGAGGGGTGTAGACGATGAAACCGGCCAGAGCCAGTTCGGCTGCGATACCGATCAGCACCAAGCGGTTGGAGAGGAAGCCCAGGGTTGTGATGGAGATAACCGGGGAGCGGCAGGTAAAGACGTTGGCGACCTGCGTGACGATGATGCCGGCGAGGCAGGCCGTGGTCGCCTGCAGGTAGAGTGCCGACTTTGGGGCAAGTGTCTGAGGCCAGTTCCAGCCACCACCCTGCATCACGTAGAAGTACGCAGACATACCGGCCAGTGCTTCAAACAGCCCCAGAAAGAGGAAGGCCCTTGTCAGCCCCCCCCTGGTGAGCAGACGCTCACTCTTTGGCCGTGGTGGTCTCTGCATGATGTCGGGCGAAGGATGTTCCGAGCCGAGTGCCAGGGCCGGCAGCATATCGGTGCCGAGGTCGACTGCCAGGATCTGCATGATGGTCAGCGGCAGGGGAATTCCGAACAGTATGTAGCCGATGTAGGGGACCATCTCAGCGATGTTCGAAGCGAAGATATAGGTAATAAAGTTGCGGATGTTTCCAAAGACGGTGCGCCCCTCTTCAATTGCATGCACGATGGAGGCGAAGTTATCATCCAGCAGCACGATGTCGGCCGCCTCGCGGGCCACGCTCGTACCGGAGAGTCCCATGGCTATGCCGACGTGGGCCTTCCTCAGTGCCGGCGCATCGTTGACTCCGTCCCCGGTCACTGCCACCCGGTGCCCCTGCTCGATCAGCAGGCTGACGATGTGCATCTTGTTCTGGGGAGACATGCGGGCAAAGATCAGGTTGTCCCTGTCCAGCGCTGTTCGCAACTGCTCGTCCGGCATGGTCGTACACTCTTTCCCCTCGATGATGTAGGGATCACCCGTAATCAGACCAATCTCCCGGGCAATTGCCGCCGCCGTCGGCCCGGCGTCACCGGTGATCATGACCACCCTGATCCCGGCGCTGCGGCACTGTTCCAGTGCCAGCGGCACCTCCGGCCGGGGAGGATCTTCCAGCCCCATGAACCCGGCAAATGTCAGTCCCTCTTCCGGTAGCGGCCCCGCGGGGAACGCATCAAGCTCCCTGAAGGCGAGTGCGATCACCCGCAGCCCTCCGGTCGCCATGTCACGCTGCCGGCCGGCCAACCCCTCCAGGGCGACGTTGTCAAGCGGGATGGTGCCACCATCCCGTGACAGCGAATCACAAAGCGGCAGCAGACTTTCACCGGCTCCTTTGACCAGCACGAACAGTCGCCCATCTACGCGGTGCAGGGTGGCCATCCGTTTCCGCTCCGAGTCGAACGGGGTTTCGTCGAGCCGTTCCACTGCCGTGACGACCCGCTCCTTCGCGTAGCGATAGAGTGCCGCCTCGGTCGGATCGCCCCGGATCTCCCCCTCCTTTGACAGCGCCGCATTGTTGCAGAGCGTGGCCACCATGCAGGCCATATTACCGTCGTCGGGGCTCCATGCATCCCTGACTGTCATCAGGTTCTGCGTCAACGTACCGGTCTTGTCGGTGCAGATCAGGTCGACCGAACCGAGCGCTTCAACGGCATTCAGGCTTTTTACCAGCGCATTGCGGTGTGCCATGCGCCGGCTCCCCATGGCAAGCGAGAGGGTCACGGTCGGAAGCAGCCCCTCGGGAACCAGTGCGATGATGATCCCGATGGCAAACAGGAAGTTGTCCCAGAACCGCTGTCCAAACATCCCCCCCAGTGCAAAAAAACAGGCACCGCTGGCAACGGCTATGACGGCGACGATGCGGGAGACCCGGGTGATCTCCACCTGGAGGGGGCTCACCTCTTCCACCACCCTGCCGGTGATGTGGGCGATCTTGCCGAACTCGGTCGCCATGCCGGTCGCGTAGGCGACAACCCTGCCGCTGCCGCTCACCACAAGCGTCCCGGCGAACGCCAGGTTCTGGCTTTCGAGCATCTCCTCGTCACAGGGAGCGTCAGAGAGCACACGGGAATCCGATTCGCCCGTCAAGGGTGCGTTGTTGACGGTCAAACGGCTCGACTGCACAACCCGCCCATCGGCAGGCACCTTGTCCCCTTCACGCAGAATGATCAGGTCACCCGGCACGATCTCCCGCGCGTCAATCTCCGTTTCAGCGCCCTCCCTGACAACCGCGACCCGGAACGGGAGCAGCTTGCGGAGCTCCTCGATGGCCTTTTCGGTGCGGTACTCCTGGACAAAGGTAAAAATAGCGTTGATGAAGATCACCGCCAGGATGGCAATGCCAAGCCTAAGAAGCCCTTCACCGGGGTGGAGGTATTCGGACAGGAAACAGAGGGCGGCGGCGAACCAGAGCAGCAGCGCCAGAAAATGGGTGAACTGGGCCGCCAGCCGGGAGACCAGGGACCGAGCGTGCATCTCGCGGATTTCGTTGGGGCCGTACTCCCCCAGGCGGCGGACAGCCTCTTCCCCTGCTATCCCCTCCGGCCCGCTCAGCAGCGTTGAAAAGACATCATCATGGGAGAGCGCCTGAATCTTCATGGCAATCGCGGGGCGGGGCGGAACAGGATGGCGTTGCAGGGGGGTGCGTGCATTACGTCTCCGGCGGGGTTGCCGAAAAACAGACGCCGCAGCATTCCTCGTTCGGTTGCCCCCAGCACGATCAGGTCGTTGTGATGGCTGACAGCCTCCAGAGCGATCGCGCGGGCGATGTCCCCCGAACCGCTCCGCTCCAGTACCGGCAGGTGGCGCAGGCGCAGTTCGTTCCGCATCACGACAAAATCATCGGGAAGGTCATGTTTTCCGATATCGTGGCGATGGAACAGCGTCACCTGCGAATGAAACCCTTTTGCCAGCGCGGCGACAAACCTGACGCGCTGTTCCCGGTCGCTGATTACACATCCGACCGGCACCAGTATTCGGTGAGGATGCGGCTTCCCCATGTGCATGATCCGCATGACCGCCAGGTCGGCCCTGACCGAGCGCAGGAGGTGGTGGGCTGTCTGCTGCTGCAACGTTGCTCCGTAGCGCTCGTCCGGAGTCAGCGGATAGAAGACGAGATCGGCCCCTTCCGCCTGAGCCCGGTGCGGCAGGAGCCGGGTGATTGTGCCGGTCTCGGTGACCCGCGTGACTGCGATGTCGAGTGCGAGGGCATCTTCGAACAGGTGATCAAGGTGGCGATCGGAATGACGAACTGTCATTCCAGAGCTTCCCTCGCCATGGGCGCAATAGAGCACAAGCTCTGAACCGCCTGCCAACGCCAGCGCCATGGCATAGCGGGCGGACACGGTGGAGCCGGTGTGTTCATTGATGACAGCAAGAATCGTGCGGTAGTTCATGGAATACTCCGATCATCCGGTCGCAGAGATTGCACCATCCATTGTACCAGACAACGCGGGACAGTACATGGATGCGCGCCATGAATTCCTTGACACGGCTTCAATAAGGAGTATAACGGCTGAAATTGCAGCCGAGATCCGTCCAGAAAGACGGATGCGGGGGACCCAGTCAGCAGGGGCGTATTCCGGCACAGAAGCCGGATAGGGAACTTCCAATCCCGAGCCCGTCAGCTAACCTCGTAGGCAGATGGAAGGGCGCGACAGCGGACACAGGCCGCCGGTTTATGCCGGCGGTCTTTCGTTTTCAGGTGTCAGCCCCTACAAGTTACTCTTGCAGGAGGCAGTATGAAGCAGCACGAGGCAGGCTCCTACTGGGGGGGCATAATCAAGGCTACGGGCCTGGCGTTCGGAAACATCTACCAGCCCGATTTTCACGTTCTCCGTTATCGTCACCCTCACCAAGCCATCCCAGGAAAGAATCTACGACATCATTTTCCTGACCGTCCGGACGGTGTAACCCCAACATTGGTGCAACCAGCATCTTTACAAAATCTTTACATCAATCAGACTCATCTTAACGCCAAATTTATGCGGAATCGTATAGCCTTGATCAAATGGGTGCAGTCGGTTAGAACCGGCCCTGCCATACTTGATGCGGAGGCTTACGCTGTGAGAGTTTACTGCTACTGCCCTGAAACCGGTGTGTACCAGGGAGAGGATTTTATTGATGAATGCCGGCTTGATGTCACCGAAGGCGTAACACGAATCGCCCCGCCGATATACGTTTGCGGAGAAGTACCGTTTTTCGACACATCGACGCAATGCTGGCACCTTATTAAACTCTCGGGTAAAAGGCTGCAGTCCATGGATCAATCGTGAAATCGTTCGCCGAAGCAACCGGATATCTTTTCAGTTTTATTCTTGTCGCTGGTGCGACGATTGTCTGTGAATTTATCCGCCCGTATCTGGTTCCGACCAACATGGTAATGATCTACCAGTTGGCAGTGGTCATTGCGGCCGCTAAACTGGGATTGCGGCCGGCGATTGCCACGGCGTTCATCGGTGTTGTCGCATTCGATTTTTTCTTCGTTCCACCTCGCCTTACCTTTAGCGTTACCGACAAGGAATACCTGGTCACTTTTTTCGGTTTCATCGTCATCGGTGTCATAATCAGCTCATTGGTTGCCAAGGTTCGGAAGCAATCGCAAGAACAGGCCCGTCTCTCCCGGCAAGCCGAACAGGCCCGAATCCTCCAGGCCCAGGACAACCTCGAACGTGCATTGCTCAACTCCATTTCCCATGATCTGCGCACACCTCTCGTATCCATTAAAGGTGCTATCTCCGCACTTAAGGAT
>JBAVTM010000022.1:0-9242 GCA_049696195.1 Desulfuromonadaceae bacterium
AAACCGGAGCCTCAGCGGGAAATCAATCTTCACCGTTCCTGTACACGAAAGTTTCCCTGTTGGGTAGAAAAAGTTCCCTCCGGAAACAGCTGAAGCGGAAACTTTTGGTTTCCGCTTCAGAAAAGCAGGATATCAAAGGATATGCCGGCTCTACGCAATCGTGTGCCGGATGTCCTTACCCTTGACCATGAAGATCACCATCTCGGCGATGTTGGTGGCATGGTCGGCAATGCGTTCCAGCGATTTCGAGATGTAGTTGAGCTTCATCGCGCGGGAAATCGTCGTCGGGTCTTCGATCATGAAGGTCAGGAGCTCCCTCTGGATCTGGATGTTAAGCTCATCGACGAAACTGTCGTCCATGCAGACCTTGATCGCCAGTTCGGAGTCGCCGCGCACGAAGGCATCGAGCGCCTCCTTGACCATCACCTCGGCCCGGTGAGCCATGCGGGGGATGTCGATGTACGGTTTCAACGGCGGCTCTTCGTTCATCTCCCGTGCCCGTTTGGCGATGTTGGCGCACTGATCGCCCATCCGCTCCAGATCGGTGACGATCTTGAGCGCTATCGTGATGAAACGAAGGTCGCGGGCAGCCGGCTGTCGCAGTGCCAGCAGCTCCAGACAACGCTCGTCGATGGAAACTTCGGCCGTATTGACCTCATGGTCCAGTGCAATAGTACGCTCCGCCAACGGCGTATCACGGTCCACAAGCGACTTGACCGAGTTGGCGATCATCAGCTCCACCTTGCCCCCCATCACCAGGATGCTCTGCTTCAAATCATTCAACTCGATGTCGAATGCGGTACTGATGTGTTCACGTTCCATTATGTCTCCTCATCCGGACAAGCCGGATCTAAAATCTATATTTATTACCGGTTTCGACGTCTACCCGAATCTGCCGGTGATGTAGTCTTCCGTCTGTTTTTTCTCCGGGTTCGTAAAAATCTTGCGCGTTCCGCCCGCCTCGATCAACTCTCCCAGGTAGAAAAACGCCGTGACATCCGATACCCGTGCGGCCTGCTGCATGTTATGGGTGACGATGACGATAGTATACCTGCTTTTCAGCTCCTCGATCAACTCCTCTATCTTGAGGGTCGAGATCGGGTCGAGCGCCGAGCAGGGTTCATCCATCAGGATGATCTCCGGATTGACCGCAATTGCCCGGGCGATGCAGATGCGCTGGGCCTGGCCGCCGGAAAGCCCCAGGGCCGATTCATTGAGCCGGTCCTTGACCTCGTTCCAGATTGCGGCGCTTTTCAGGCTCCGCTCGACCGCCTCGTCCAGGGTTGCCTTGTCGTTGACGCCGGCGATGCGCAGGCCGTAGACGATGTTCTCGTAGATCGACTTGGGGAAGGGGTTGGACTGCTGGAAAACCATGCCGATCCTGCGCCGCAGCTCGATAACATCGGTGGAAGATTCGTTAACCTCATCGCCGTTAAAGCGGATGCTGCCATCGATCCGGGCGCTCTCCACCAAATCGTTCATCCGGTTGAAACAGCGAAGCAGCGTGGATTTGCCGCACCCGGACGGTCCGATAAAGGCGGTCACCTGGTGGCGGGCCATGTCCAGGTTGATGCCTTTCAGGGCGTGCGCATCACCATAGTGGAGGTTCAGCCCGGAGACCGAAAGAATGGGGTTGTCTCCGCTTTGCTCCTGGGTTTGTGACAGGTTTTGTTCCTGGGTTCTTTCCATAGTCATTCCTTGAATGCCCCTTAAAACGTTGAAGTCGTGTATGTGCGGCGCATGCGGTTGCGCAGGTAAATGGCGGCACTGCTGGCCACGATGACGATTGCCAGCAGCAGCATGGTGGTGACATAGACCATCGGCTTGGCGGCCTCCACGTTGGGGGACTGAAAGCCGACATCAAAGATATGAAAGCCCAAGTGCATGAATTTTCGATCCATATGGAAGAACGGAAAATTCGTGTCAAAGGGGAGTGTCGGCGCCAGCTTGACCACGCCGACAATCATCAGCGGCGCGACCTCGCCGGCGGCACGTGCCATGGAGAGGATCAGGCCGGTCATGATGCCGGGGGTGGCCATCGGCAGCAGGATCCTGGTCAGGGTTTGAAACTTCGTGGCGCCCAGCGCCAGCGAACCCTCGCGAATCCCTTTCGGAATCGAGGCGAGCGACTCCTCGGTGGCGACGATCACCACCGGCACGGTCAGGAGCGCCAGGGTCAGGCTCGACCAGAGGATGCCGCCGGTACCGAAGGTCGGGGTCGGCAGCCGCTCCGGGAAGAACAGGGAGTCGATGCTGCCGCCGATGCCGTACACGAAGAAACCGAGGCCGAAGACGCCGTACACGATGGAAGGAACACCGGCCAGGTTGTTGACGGCAATACGCACCATGCGGGTCATCAGGCCGTCCCGGGCGTATTCGCGCAGATAGATCGCGGCGATCACGCCGAAGGGGAGCGAGAAGACACTCATCAGGAGCACCATCATGACCGTGCCGAAGATGGCCGGAAAGAGCCCCCCCTCGGTATTGGATTCGCGCGGGTCGTCCAGCAGCAATTCGCGGACCCGTTCAAGATACGCGCCGCACTTGGCGAAGAATGACATGCTGTTGGGACGCTGCAGGGCAACGATATCCACCAGCGCAATTTCCTTGTCGGCGCCGGTAACATCGATGAACTGGGCATGCACCCGGCCGATGTCTCCTTGAGTTGCGGCAGCCTGCTCGTTCAGAGTGGTGAATTCAGCCAGGATTTTTTCGCGGGCAGCGGTCAGTTCTGCAATCGCGGCAGCGTTCTTCTCCGCGCCGGTGTATTCGAGTTTCAGCAGTTTCAATCTGAGCCGTTCGGCTTTGTTGTTCAGATTCGACATCTGCCGTTTGATTTTGCCGGTGTCGTCCAGCTTGCCGGATACCAGTTTCAGCGCCTGTTGCAGCGACTCATACGGCGCCGCCGCGGTCAGGGCAAGCCCTTCCGCCGTAACCCCCTTCAAAAAGCCGAAAAAATCGCCATGTTCGCGGCGTTCCAGCAGTACCGCATCGGCGGGCTTCGTGCGGGATGCGATCTCATTTTCGTCAATCCAGCGGAAATCCTGACCGAAGATATCACGGTTACCGACCTTTAGCTGGACTCGGCGGGTGCCGCTGATCGGGTTTTTCTCCTGCTGCGTGATCTGTCCGAGCGCGGCAGAGCCGTCTTTCAGTTCGAACCTGACGAGTTCATGCGGCCAGAAATAGCCGAGGCCGTTCGACATGACGGTCACGACCAGCGTAAGACTCATGACCAGTATGATTGCCAGCGCGGCGCCGGTTGCCAGCACGTATGGCTCGCCTGTTTTCCAGAACAGTTTCATTGAATAACCTCTTGCTTGTAGATCTAAACCCAACCACCCCCAACCCCTCCTTATGTAAGGAGGGGAGCTTAAAATCCCCCTCCTATTTTAGGAGGGGCTAGGGGTGGTAAGGTTTCAATACCGTCCGTACTTCTTACGGAACCTCTGCCGCAGCGCCTCGGCCACGGTGTTGATGATAAAGGTAAAAATAAACAGCAGCACTGCCGAGAGGAACAGTACCCGGTAGAGCGAACTGTTGAAGGGCGCTTCCGGTATCTCGACCGCGATGTTGGCCGACAGGGAGCGCAGCCCGTTAAACAGGCTCCAGCTCATGATCGGGGTATTGCCGGTTGCCATCAGCACGATCATCGTCTCGCCGATGGCACGGCCGAAACCGATCATAACCGCCGAAAACACGCCCGGCAGCGCCGAGGGGAGCACCACCCGCCAGGCGGTCTGCCAGCGGCTGGCGCCCAGGGCCAGCGATGCGGCGGTCAGATTGCGCGGCACGTTTGAAATTGCATCCTCGGCGATCGTAAAGATGATCGGGATCACGGCAAAGCCGAGTGCAATGGCGATGATGATGCTGTTGCGCTGATCGTAGCGTACCCCCAGCGTACTGAACAGCCACTGTTTGAAATCACCGGCAAACAGGTGTGCCTCGGCCACTCCGTTCAGGAGAAACGCTATGTAGATACCCAGAATCACCACCGGAACCATGGCGATAAATTCGTGGCCGCGGGTTGCTCTCTGCAGCAGGGACGCGGTCTTGATCCGTTTCCAGAAGAAGATCGTGACCAGCAGCATGAGCGGCACGATAACGATCGTCAAAAATATCGTCAAGATACTCTTGTCGATCAACGGGGCCAGCCAGAGGCCGGCCAGGAAACCGATCACCACCGAGGGAATAGCGGCCATGATCTCAACGACCGGTTTGACGCGCCCTTTCAGCTTCGGCGACATGAACTGGCTCGTGTAGAGCGCGGCCAAAAGTGCCAGCGGCACGGCAAACAGCATGGCAAACAGTGTCGCCTTGATGGTGCCGAACACCAGCGGCACGAGACTCATCTTCGGCTCGTAATCGTCACTGGCTGATGAAGACTGCCAGGAATATTCGGGCTTGTCGTACCCTTCGTACCAGACCTTGCCGAACAGCGTGCCGAACGATATTTCGGGGTGGGGAATCCGTAATTTCCAGAGCGTCAGCGTCTGGGAACTATCGAGCACACAGAGTGTATTCCCTTTGGGCGACATGGCTGCCATGGCAATCGGGGCCGCGCTCTTTAAGGTCAGCAGGTTGCGCTCCGAGGTCATATGATCGGCATGAATTTCCGAGTCCGCCAGCGAAAGAATGGTCTTGTCCCGCGGCGACGGAATGATCGCCGCCACAGCGCCACTATCGGGGCGCAGGGTATGAATGCGGGTCAGGCGCTTGTCTTCGCTACTACCAGGAGCCGTAACAGGAAACCAGGTTGACAGCCCCCCCCCGGCGTCGCCGACAGCAACCGACACATCGCCCAGCACGAGGGAGACGGCGGTAATGGCCTGGCGATTTTCGGAGGCCTGGACGGTATCAAGCAGGCGCACCTGACCCGGCTCCGACACATCCCAGCGCAGCAGCATACCGTTGTCGGTGCCGGCGTAGAGAAAATGCCCCTTCGAGTCGACGGCGACCGCAGTCAGGTGTCCCGGCAGCGGGTCGCTGTTCTCGGCGCTGACACTCCTTCGTTTTTCATTACCGAGCAGGTCTTTCTCCACCAGTTGCTGAGTTACCCGCAATCGGTCCCCGGTCAGGCGGTCGACCCGCACCGCCCCTTTGTCTTCGATCAGGCGGGCAAATGACTGCACAACTCCTGCGGACGCGGCAAAAGCCAGCTCATCCCGCGCGGTAACATCATGGGTCAGCGAAATCGTACCGTCAGCATCCTTGACAGAAGCGAGCGCAACGTTCACCGACGTAATCGAGCCGGTATTCCAGAGCAGGTTATAAGCCGATTTACCGGCATATTCCGCAGCAATAACGCGATCGGCTCCCGCCGGGATAACGGGTACCTTGATACTGGCGGAGATGGAACCGTCGGCACTCTTCAGAAAATGGAAGGTTCCAGTCTTATCTAAAATGAAAGCTCCCTGCTGGTCCTCTTCCGACCCGACCGCAAGAACGGTGTTGGCGGGAATGACGGCAGGCACTTTCACCGTGGCGGCAATTTTAGCGGAAGAGGGGTAGAAGAGCGGCAGTGCGACCCGGGAAATCATTACCAGGATCCAGATAACCGAAACGATGACCAGGAGCCCGCCAGCGCGAATCAGCAGTTCGGCAAGACGGTCATTGCGTCGGGATTTATCAATAAAAAATTTCATAATGGATAGTTATTCCAACCACCCTCCAAGCCCCTCCTTGAAAGGAAGGAGGGGGAGCGAAAAGCCCCCCTCCTGAAACAGGAGGGGTTGGGGGTGGTAATTTTTATTATTTCAGAGCCTTCAACTGGGTTTCTACCATCTTGGCGGTCAGAGGGTCGTAGCCGTCCTTCACGACAATTGCCTGCCCTTCTTTGGAGAGTGCGAATTTCAGGAACTCTTCCACAACTTTAGGCAATGGCTGGCCCGGCTTTTTAGCAACGTAGATATAGAGCATTCTGGCAAGCGGATACTTTCCCGAAAGAACGTTCTGGTAGTTGGCAGCCTCGACAGCGCCACCTTTCTTATCGGAGAGCGGGAGGGCACGAACACCGGAGGTGGCATAGCCGATGCCGGAATACCCTATGCCGGCGATATCATGGGCAACACCTTCCACGACTGAAGCGGAACCGGGTTGTTCCTTGACGCTGTTTTTATAATCTCCACCCTTCAAGGTATGTTCCTTGAAATAACCGTAGGTGCCGGAAGCGGAGTTACGACCGTAGAGGCTGATCGGCTTGCCGGCCAGTTTGCCGGTTACGCCCAGCTGTCCCCAAGTCGTGATCTCGGCGACGCCCCGTTTGCGGGTTTTAGAGAAAATGGCATCAATTTCATCAAGCGACAGGCTCTTGATCGGGTTGTCCTTGTTGACGTAGACCGCCAGCGAATCGAGCGCCACGCCGATCTTGGTCGGTTTGTAGCCATACTTCTTTTCGAACTGTTCAATTTCGGTAGGCTTCATTTCGCGGGACATCGGTCCCAGCTGGGATGTTCCGGCGATCAATGCAGGAGGTGCAGTACTTGAGCCTTTACCTTCGATCTGGATGTTTACGTTGGGGTACTTCTTCTTGAACCCTTCAGCCCAGTAGGTCATCAGGTTATTGAGAGTGTCGGAACCGATGCTCCCCAGGTTTCCGGCCACACCGGAAGCAGCTTTGTACGGAGCAATTTTGGCATCGATTTTGGTTGGCGCGGCCTGAGCCGCTACGGCGGTGACCGTCAGCAGGGCAGCGGTCAGAATTGACTTCTTAAACATGGATTATTCCTCCTTTGGGTGTGTAACGAATCTGTAGAAACTATAGCAGATCTTTGTTACAGCGCTGTTACAGGGAGGAAAAAGGTGGGTTAATTCTTGCTGCCGATTATGCCTTTTTGAGCGTGAACGAGAAGATCGAACCCTTGCCCGGCTCGCTTGTTACAGAAACATCACCACCATGCAGCTGCACGATATGTTTCACAATAGCCAGTCCGAGTCCTGTCCCACCCTGTTCACGGGTCCTCGCCTCATCGACGCGGTAAAAGCGTTCAAAGATTCGCGGCAGGTCCTTGAAGGGGATGCCGATGCCGGTGTCAGCTACCGACACCCTGACATATTCACCATCATCTTCGGTACTCAACCGGATCGCGCCGCCATCAGGCGTGTACTTGATCGCGTTCTCCAGCAGATTGACCACGACCTGTTCCAGCCGCCCCTGGTCCGCCATCACGCGCGGCACGCCGCCGGCTTTTGATTCATTAATTATCGTAATACTCTTTTTAACGGCGCTTTCCTGCAGCAGCATGCAGGCCTTGCCGATAGTTCCCGGGACATCAAGGGGATTGAGCTCGATAAGCGCCTCTTTTGTTTCGAGGCTCGAAAGGGTGAGGACATCGTTTATCAGGTTGGTCAGCCGTTCCGAGTGGCTGGAGATTATTTCGACAAAACGGATGGCCCGCACCGGGTCTGCTTCCAGAACTCCGTCCAGCAGGGTTTCAGCGTACCCCTTGATGATCGTCACCGGTGTCCGCAGCTCATGGGAAACATTGGCGACGAAGTCCCGCCGCATGTTTTCCGCTTTCTTCAGGTCGCTGATGTCGTGAAATACCGCGACAACCCCCTGCCTGACTTCATCAACATTGAGCGGCACCCAGTGGGTCAGCAGAGTCGTATCGTTCGGCGGCAGGGAAATCTCCCGAATCAGCTCGTGTACATCCGGTTTCGCGAGATCATTGAAAGCCTCCAGCAGATCGGGGTGTCGGGAAATTTCAACCAGCTTTTGACCTTCCACCTCGCCACTAATTGAAAAGAGAGTGCGGAAGGCCGGGTTGACCAGCGTTATGATGCCATCCGGCGTTGTCACCATAACCCCTTCGCCCATGCTGCGCAATATGGTGTCAAGCCGCTGTTTATCCGATGAAAGCCGATGGACCTGATCTTCAATTCTCTCCGACATTTCATTGAGCACGGTCGCCAGCATCCCGATTTCATCTTTGGAAACTACCGGGATTTTGGCTTTGACATCTCCATGGCCGATGCGGGCGGCGGCATCAGCCATGTCGCGCAGCGGCCTGGAGGTCAGGTTGGAGAGGATATAGCTGAACAGGAGTGCGATCAGTATGGTTACGACTGTCGCCCCGCCAACCATACCATGCAGGGTATTCCGTGCGGTAGCCAGGTATTCCAGCGGCATCGCAAGACGAATAACACCGTCTGTCGTTCCGCTGCCGTATGTTGCGGCCGAGTAAAGCATGGAAGTTCGCAGGGTGTCGGAATAGCGCTGGGCACTCCCGCTGCCGTTCTTTAGCGCCTCCTGAACCTCGGGTCGCCCCAGGTGGTTTTCCAGCTGTGCCAGGCGTGCCTGACCCACATCGGAATCGCCGATAACCGTACCGTCCGGTGCGATGAGTGTGACCCTGGCCTTGATAACGGTCCCGATCAATTCAGCGAGCTGCTGGGGCGCTGTCCCCTGCCTGTTACTCACTACCAGCAGGCGGGCCAACTGTGTCTGGCTGGCCAGGTTGACCCGGCTCTCCTCGATCATCTCCTTTTGCAGGGTATGATTGACGTAGAGATAGAAACTCCCGGTGATCAGCGCGATCAGGAAGATATATGACAATACCAGTTTGGTTCGGAATCCCATGAAATTACTCCTCGATTTTGTAGCCGAATCCACGGACGGTTTTGATGATGTCGCCAGGCGCGCCCAGTTTGCCGCGCAGCCGTGTTACATGCGTGTCAACGGTTCTGGTGTCGCCGGCATTGTTGTAGCTCCAGACGTTCTGCAGCAGCTTTTCCCGGCTGTGAACGCACCCTTTTTTCTCTGCCAGATAGAGCAGCAGCTTGAACTCGGTACTGGTCAATTCAATCTCGACCCCGGCGCTCAAAACAATATGGCGCTTCTTGTCGATGGCGATGTCGCCGATAGTAAAAAGGTCGGCTGCGGGCGCCTCTGTCTCATGTTCAAAGCGCCTCATGACCGCCTTGACCCGCAGGGCCACCTCGCGCATGGAGAACGGCTTGACGATATAGTCGTCGGCACCGACCTCAAACCCGACCACGCGATCAATTTCGTCACCTTTTGCCGTGATCATGATAATCGGAATCTGAGCGGTACGGGGATCCTTGCGGAGCGCCTTGCAGACCTCTGTTCCCAGCAGACCCGGCAGCATCAGGTCGAGCAGGATCAGATCGGGCAGCTCGGCGCCGGCCCGCTCTAACCCCAGCTTTCCGTCATGAACGCACGCGGCGGCATACCCTTCCTTCTCAAGGTTGAAAGCCAGCAGTTCGGCCAGGTCTTTTTC
>JBAVTM010000023.1:0-5158 GCA_049696195.1 Desulfuromonadaceae bacterium
TATCGGGCCAACGAGTGGGCCAAGGCCAAGGATGCCTATCGCACGGTCCTGGAAAAATTCCCCGTCATCGCGACTCCGACCGCGGCGGCGCGCTTCTCCCTGGCGGAAGTGCTGTATCGCGAGGAGCGCTACGGTGAGGCCAAGGCGCTGTATGAAACGGAGATGATCCAGCAGCCGGAGGATACCCCTCTGTACCAGCTGGCCCGGGCCGCCTATATCCGCAAAACCGTCGCGGCGGGGGAAAGCCTGTACCGCCTCGGAGAGATCGCCGCCGCCCGTTCGACCTTTCTCGATCTGATCCGTTATGACGGGCGGAGCGTCGAAGCGCATCGCGGCTATATCAAGTCGGTTGCCGCCATGGGGCAGGCGGCTGAGCTGCTCGCGCTGTACCGCACAATGCTGGCCTCCTATCCCGATGATCCGGTGCTGCTGTATGCAACCGGACTGACGCTGACCTATCTGCCGGGCAAGAAATCTCTGGAGGAGGCGGACCGGCTGATCTCCCGGTCGGCGGACCGGATGCCGTCATCGGAATACCCTCCCCAGACCAGGGGGTATCTTGCCGAGATCGCCGAGACGGTGCATGGCGAACGGGGAGGACTGGAGCGGGCTCTCGCCCATTACCGCCGCGCCTGGCTGCTTAACAGTCCGCTGGAACAGCCGGAAAACCGCGCCAACCTCGACCTGAACATCGGCAACATCGCATTTCTGCTCGGCAGCAAGGCGACCGCCTGGAAGTTCTACAGCCAGCGGCTCGACTCAAAGATCCCGTTCGACAATCCCGATACCGAGCTGATCTTTCAGCAGCGCTATGCCGCGGTCGCGTTTCAGATGAGGGAGAAGGAAGCGCCCATCACCGGGTATCTTCGGGCGCTTCAGCTGACGGAGGCCCGCCTGAACCCGTCCCGGCCGCTCGATCTGTTTGGCCGCCTGTCGCGGCGGACCGTGGAGCGGCTCTTTTCCGGAACGGGGCGCACCGCGTCCGCTGAAGCGGCGCTGAGCGAACAGCAGGCGATTACCGCCGAACTTGAACGGCTGGGAGCGGCCCCTCCGGAGGCGCCCCCCTCAAGCGGCTGGGACAGTTTCGACAAAACAATGCGCTCTCTGCTGCAGCGGCAGCGGGCGCTCCTCTCCTCCGCCCCCTCCTGGAACAAGGATGCCGCCAAAAGTGCCGCCGAACTGAACGGCATGGCGGCCGCGGTGGAAAAAGAGCTGGATGCGGTGCCGCGCCTGGTGGAAACGGCTGCGGAGATCCACGACCGGCTCGGGCTGGCGTACCTGGAAGCTGACCGCTATGGAGCGGCACGCGAGCAGTTTGATGCCGCATTCACGCTGAACCAGGGGCTGGGGAACAGCGGCAACCTCGCCTCCAACCGCCGTTCCGCCAGCATTGCCACCTACAAGGAGGCGCACGCCGCTTCCGGCCGGGAGCAGCAGCGGCTGCTGCGCCTGAGCCGTGACGGGTTCACCCGGCTGTTGACGCTGATCGCCACAAACCCTCCCAGGTCGAAGGCGCCGGCAAAACGGAGCGGCGGTCTGGTGGAGCTGTCGGCAAACGTGACGCTCGACAAGGTCGGTTCAACCGATGCCGCCTTCGGCTTCTCCGCCGAGCAGGAAGTGCGGCTGGCCGAGATTTATCTGGCCCGGATCCACTCCGAATTGGGTGACCCGGCCGCCGCCTCCGTTCTGCTGAATAACCAGCTGAACCGCTATCCGTCCGATAACAGGAAAGTAGCCGCGGGTGATCTGTACGGGGTTACCCTCCTTGCGCACCGCACCGCCCATGTCGATTATTCGCTGGGTGACCTGAAAAGTGCATCCGCCGGATTCCAGCGCTCGACGCTCCTCTCCCTGCAGGGGGGGAACCCGATCAGCGCGATGCTCAATCTGGTAAACTGGGGGAAGCTGCTGGCCGCAGATGGGAAACCGGCCGACATCGGGGATTTTCTCGCCGCCGAGGCCCGTGTTTGTCTGCTGGCGGACGCCTCCCGTGCCGCTCTCCCGCCGCTCGTATACGGCCGCTATCTCAACGATTCCGGAGCGCTTCTTGCCCGGCTGGCTCAGCTCCTGTCGGATGACGGCGGCCGTCAGGCGCTGCTCTACAAGGCACTGGAACGGTGGGACCGGACACTCTTCATCCCCGCCGACAGCAGCGACCGGGAGCTGCTCCACCAGCAGCTCCGGCAGCGGTCGGCCGCCCAGCTGAACCGCAGTGCCGTTCTTGCGGCGCTTGGTCTGGCCGCCGGCGCCGAGACGGCCCGAAACGGCGCTCTGAACGAGGCCCGGAGTGCTGCCGCCTATTCGCTTGAATGGCGCGCCCTGGCAGCTCTCGGACGCTATGACGAGTCTCTTGCGCTGGTCGAGCGTCTGCCGCTGACGGAATATGATCTGCAGCGCGGGGAGCTCCTGGAACGCTTTGCCCCGCGGCTGGAAACAGTCGCCGCCAGGAACCCCGAACAGGCGTTTGCGCTGCTGGAGCGGCTGAGTGAAATCGAACGGGTCCAGCTGCTCGGGCGCGGCGCCCTCGGCCTGGACGACCCGGCTACGGTCGGGCAGCTGCGCGCCGGCGCGTCTCACCTGGCCGAGATCGACCGGCTGCGCGATGCGGCTGCCAAGGCTCCCGCTGCCGACAGGGAGTATCTGCAGCTGCGGCTGCAGCAGGAGCAGGCGGTCGTTGACGACCTGTTCGGAGCCAAGCTGGAACGTATTCCATCATTCTATACCCAGGGAGGAGAAGGCGCGCTGCGTCTGGCGGCCGCATCGGTCGCATTGAGCACGGCGTCACAATCCGGCGATGCTTCAGGGCCTCCGAACGATGCCTTCAAGGGGGTTCAGCAGCGCTTCAGCACGGTTCTGCCGGCGTTCAACAAGGAGTGCGCCGCCGGAAAAGGTGGAAAGTTATGCATGCTGATTTCACCGCAACCGGTCGAACTGATCGATGTTCAGGAGACCCTCCCGGGGAAGACGCTGCTCCGCTTCACCCCGCTTGACGGCATCCGCTGGCTCCTCTTTACGGTCGGCGGCAAAGCGGGAATAGTCGCCGAAACGGTTGACCGTCCGACTCTCGACGCCCGGCTTGCCGCGGTCCCGTCGGTCCTGGCCGCCTACGAGGAGCCGTCGCAATTCAGCTCTGCTCCGGTGGTCAGCTGGGGGCTCAGCGCCAGCCACCTCGTCCGGTCGGTGTCCGCGCGCAAACCGTTCCGCCGCCAGATTCTCGATCCGGCCGGCTGGTGGCCGGTCGCCGCACCGTTTTCGAAACTGGTGTCGCCGGCGATGACCGACCGGCTGCCGGACGCCCATACCATCGTGCTCCCTGCCAGGGCCGGCCTGCTGCCGGAAGTGCCGTCACTCCCCGGGGGAAGCGGCTACTCGCTGCCGCTCTGGGAAGATGAGAAGGAGGAGCGTCACCCGTTTTCAGAGCTGGCTATAGCGGAGAACCTTTCTCTGCTTGTCGCACCGCGCGCCGGTTTCCGTCAGGCCTACAGCCTGGGACATCTGGCCGCGCTGCAGGGGGTGCCGTCGCTCCTTCTGGCTGGCGGTGTACCGGATGGAGGGGCGGCAGCTGATGCAGCAGTTAAAACCAGGGCGTTTGTCGAAGCGTACGGGTTCGAATCGGTCGGTGATGCCGGCAGAAAGCTTCACCCCGGCTGGCTCCTGCTCGGCGACTGGGGGCCGGATGCGGCAGAGGCCGCCAAGCTGGGAAAAACCCGTTTCACCGAATACGGCAAGGCGGGCGTGCTGGCACACAACGCCGGTTCGTACCCGAAGGCGCTCTCCCTGTTTGAAAATGCCCTGGCAATCGTCGACGAAAATCCCCCGCTGGCAAAGCATCGCACCCAGCTTCACCTCTTTGCCCGCGACAGCGCCTTTGCCGCCGGGTTTACCGACCGGGCGATCAGCCATGCCGAGGCGCTGGTCATGGGGCTTGCGAAAGAGAAGCCGTATTCGGCCGACCATGCCGATGCCCTGCTCCGCCTGGGTCTGCTGCAGGGGAATGCCGAACGCTTTGCCGATGCCGCCGTTTCGCTGAAAGAGGGGGTCGGCATCTTTGCCGACCTCGGCATGGCCAGGGAACAGGCGTCCGCGCTGTCGGATTTCGGCGTGGTGATGGAAAACGCGGTCAATTTCAGCGCGGCCCGCACCTTTTTCGAGGAGGCGGCCGGTCTGCGCCGGACGCTGAAGGATGATGTTTCGGTTGCCGAGCAGTACCGCAATCTCGGCCGGATCTATGACCTGCGCCTGGGCCAGTATGCGGTTGCCGAACAGCAGTACGCCCGGGCCGGGGAAATCTATGCCCGCTCCGCCAACGCTGCGCTGGAGGCAGAAACGCTCCTCGAACGGGGGCGCTGCCAGCGCCTGCTCGGCAACTTTCCTGCTGCCGACAGGCTCTACACCGACGCCCTGGCAAAGGTCGGCTCATCGGATCTGCGCACGAAGATGCGGATCGTGCTGGAACAGGCTAACAACGCCTGGTTCCAGGGTCGCTATCAGGAAGCATTCGATCTCCGCGAACAGGTGGAGAAGAACGCCATCGCTGAAAAATGGCCGCTTGAGCAGGTTATGGCGAAGAACAGCGGCGGCCTGATCTGGTGGACCCTGGGGGACAACAAGCGAGCCCTCCTAGAACTGCGGGGAGCGCTGGAACGCGCCGAAAAACTGGCGGTACGCCGCGATGAAGTTGCGACGACCCTCAACAACATCGGCCTGGTCCAGCGCGAATCGGGGGAATACGCCAAAGCGCTGGAAACGCTCGAACGGGCGCTGGCCATCGACCGCGCGCTCGGCTCCCGCTGGGCGATGGCCTACGACCTGCGCAATCTCGGGCAGACCCGGCTGAAGATGGGGGATGCGGCATCGGCCCTGCAGCAGTTTGCCGAGGCCGCGAGCATGGCTGCGGAAATAGGCGACAGGGTCAACCTCGCCAAGATCCACCTCGCGCGCGGCGATGCCGAAACGGAGCTGAAGCAGGGAGGGGCGGCGGAGGCGAGCTATCGGCACGCACTGGAAATTGCCGACGCGCTGCTGCTGCGAGAGGTGCGCTGGCGGGCGCTGTTCGGTCTTGCCCGTCTGCAGAAAATTGCCGGTAATCCGGCGGCAGCCGTTGCCTCGTATCAGCAGGCGCTGGAAACGGTTGAAGGTCTCCGCGCCGAGATCAGGC
>JBAVTM010000024.1:0-2791 GCA_049696195.1 Desulfuromonadaceae bacterium
TTCTCATCGGTTCCGGTTATACCAATCTTGAGCTGGTTGATGTTCTCTACAACATGAAAATCACACCGGCCATTCTTGAGAAATCCGCCACGATCCTTCCCTCGTTTGCCGATGAGATCCGGATCAAGGTAGTGGAGAAGCTTGAGGAAAAGAGGATCAGGCTCCATACCAATGTTGATATAATCGAGAAGAAAGGTACTGCTGTCATAACCACGACCGGAGAGTTCAATGCGGATATGGTTGTTGTTTCTATCGGCGTCAAGCCGAATACGGAGCTATTCTCGGCTGCCGGGGGTGAGGTGGGAGTCTCCGGGGCGGTAAAGGTTGACCGCTATCTGCGGACAAACCTTCCGGATGTTTTCGCAGCCGGGGATTGCGCCGAGCACTACGTCCGCCAGCTCGGCAGAAACGGCTACATGCCGCTCGGGCCGACCGCCAACAAGCAGGGCCGGCTTGTCGGCAGCAATATCGTCCATAACAATGCCATGAAGATGTTTTACGGCATCGACCAGACCGCGGTCTTCAAATTCTTCGACCTGACGGTGGCGACTACCGGCCTCAGTGAGCGTCAGCTCCAGGAGGCTGGCACGAATTACGTAAAAACCTGCGTGGACACGCCGACCAGGGGCGCGTTTCCTGGAGGCGGCACCATGCGCGTGCTGCTGCTGTTTGAAAAAAGGACCGGATTGCTGCTCGGCGGGCAGATGATCGGTCAGGACGTCGTGGCAAAACGGCTCGACGTTCTTGCAACGGCACTTTACAAACAGATGACGGTGTTCGAACTCGCCGAACTCGATCTGAGTTACTCGCCGCTCTATGCGCCGGTATGGGATCCACTACTTATTGCAGCTAACCAGGCGATCAAGGAAGTGTGATTCATGAGGAATAATCATGATACGAGTCAAACGTGTATATGATCAGCATGTTCCGGAAGACGGACTCCGCTTCCTGGTGGATCGGCTCTGGCCGCGCGGCATGAAGAAAGAAAACCTCCAGATGGCTGGATGGCTGAAAGATGCGGCCCCCAGCGATGCATTGCGACACTGGTTCGGTCATGACCCGGCCAAATGGGAGGAGTTTCGTCGTCGTTACGATGCTGAGTTGGAGGCCAACAGCGAAACCTGGCGTCCCCTCCTGGAAATGGCTCGAAAGCAGGATATCACCCTGCTCTACAGTGCCCATGACATTGAGCACAACAATGCCGTGGCGCTCCGGTCGTTTCTCGAAAGAAGAATGGCGTAGCGAAATCCGCTACAGGGAATATAATCGACCGTGAACTCTGCGACCTTTACCCTCAAACCGCTTCCCCCCTTCCGACTTGACCTGACGGTCTGGGTTCTCCGGCGCCGGCCCGACAACCTCCTTGACAGCTGGGACGGCACTACGTACCGGCGAACTTTAGCACTGCAGGGCGGAATCACTTTTGTCGCCGTCCGACAGACCGGCACGACTGCTTCACCTGCACTCCTGGTCACTCTCCTCGCTTCGCGTCTCGATCCTGACATGACAATGGAGGCTGCGGCGGTGTTGGAACGGATGCTCGGTTTGCACACCGACCTGAACGGTTTTTACGACCTTGCTGCCCGTGACAGGAAACTCTCGCCGTTGGCCGAACGCTTTCGGGGAATGAAACCTCCCCGGTTTCCGAGTCTTTTCGAAGGGTTTGCCAATGCCATTGCCTGCCAGCAGCTGACCCTCACCTTCGGCATTCAGCTCCTCAACCGCCTGGTCCATACCTTTGGCCCGGCGCATTCCCCGGATGTGGACTCTCCGCACGCCTTTCCCCGACCCGAAGATACGGCGGGGGCGGATCCGGCGGCATTTCGAGCTCTTGGCTTCAGCCGCCGGAAGGGGGAAACTCTGATCGAACTTGCACATGCCATGCTGGACGGACGCCTGGAAGAGGAGGCTCTGGAAACACGTGATGATGAGTCCGCGCTTCGTACTCTCTGCTCTTTACGCGGCATCGGTCGCTGGTCAGGCGAGTACATTCTGCTGCGCACGCTTGGACGAATCAGCATGTTCCCGGGAGATGATGTGGGAGCGCAGAAGAACCTGCAACGCTGGTTGCAGTTGCCGGAACCACCTGACTATGAGGGCGTTCAAAAGCTCCTAGCCCGCTGGCAGCCGTATGGGGGACTCATCTATTTCCATCTTCTGCTGGACCGATTGGTGGCTACCGGGTATCTCCCCGGTTTTTGACGACCGGGGCCGGGTCCCGCCACCCCCTTTTCAGATCCTGGGTCATAGGACAACATCGCACCGCCACCCTCAGAAATACCTTCCAATTTCAATCAGAACGTCCGACTCCATTAACGGACATCCTCTTATCCCCACTCACCGAACAAGCTGATATTATGCTAATGCCTGAAAAAATTTTTATCAATCGACCTGCCGGCAGAAACTGTTCAGTTGTCTGTTATACTTACACAATAGCCAAAGAAAGTATCCCCGGCTGCAGGAGAGCGTTATGAGCATGATCGGAATGATTGTTATGTGGGTGTGGTTCGCTGTCGCCTTTGCACTGCTCAGTAAATGGCACATGGGCGAGGAAAGCGAGCGTCGCGCGGCATACTGGAAAAGATTCGAAGGCAAATAATCCGGCGAATCGCCACGGCTTCGGCATGAATTCTGTGCCGGATCGACGGTGCTGCCGGAACCGCTGTGGGAGGGTATATCACCACCTGCAAAGCTAAGGAACTATGGAGGCAACCCATGAGCATGCTGTTTTCACCCCTTACCCTGCGAACAGTCACGTTTCGCAACCGGATCTTCGTATCCCCCATGTGCC
>JBAVTM010000025.1:0-2909 GCA_049696195.1 Desulfuromonadaceae bacterium
CCATCTCCCGGAACCGCCCGACCGCCTCGGGAATCGCCTCCTCCCGTATGTTGCCGAACGCCAGCCGCAGGTACCCCTCAAGGCCGGGGCCGAAGACCTCCCCCGGCAGACAGAGGATAGCTGCTTCGTCCACCAGACGTTTTGCCGCCTCGCGGCCGCTGCAGCCGCTGAACGGATGGTGCACCCAGGCGAAGAAGGCGCCGCTGGCCGCGATCCGGAACCGGTTGCCCGGACGCATGAATTCGGCGCGAAACAGGTCGTGGCGGCGGCTCATCATATCCCGGTTGGCGGCGACCCAGTGGTCGAGGTTCTCGACGCCGTACTTGACCGCATGCTGCGTAATGCGCGGCTGGCAGACCGCCATCGTATCCTGCGCCTTGAGGGCATGGCCGATGAACTCCCCGGACGCGGCAAGCATTCCGGCACGGTAGCCGGTCAGGGCATAGGTTTTGCCGAACGAGGCGATCTGCACGAAGTGGTCGCCCCAGGCCGGGTCGCTGAACAGGTCGTGCGGGCGGAGACCGGCGGGGATGAACTCATTGTAGGTTTCATCCAGAATCAGGGCGATGTTGTGGCGTCGGGCAATTTCGAACAGCTCCCGAATCGTACCCGGCGGGGATATGGCGCCGGTCGGGTTGCTGGGGGAGACCACCAGGATAGCTCTGGTCCGGTCGGTGATCAGGCTTTCGATCGTAGCGGGATTCGGAAATCCCCCCTCCGCCTCGACAAAGGGGGCGTACACCCCGCGGATGCCAAGGATATCGAGGGCCATGGGGTGATCGAAGTAATAGGGGGTCTGCACCACGATCTCGTCACCGGCGCGACAAAGGGTAACGAGCGCCAGCCAGAACGCCTGGCTGGCGCCGATCGTCAGGCAGAAATTAGCCGGCGACAGCCGCGCGCCGTATTTCCTGCCGTAGTAGCCGCAGACCGCCTCGCGCACCTCCGGCAGTCCCTCGTCGGGCGAGTACTTCGACAAGAGCGGATCACCCAGCAGCCGGGAGAGGTGCTCCGTCAATTCCGGAGCGGGAGGATAATCCGGCACCGCCTGACAGAGATCGATCAGTTCCCGGCCGTCATGCGGCCGACCGGCAGCCCACCGTTTCACCTCGGAAATGGGTGGGAAATGGACGTTTGCAATCTGTGGTGACACCATCATACTCATCCTCTTCTCCTGCCAGGTACAAAGTACTGGACGACTCTTCCCTGAAATATATCAGAAATCCCCCACCCCGCACGCACAATTTTCCCCTACAAAATTCATATTTTATATTGACACCGCCCTTGACCGACGGTATAAGTTCCCTTACCGTGGAAAAAAGTGGAATAACGTGGAAAATAACACCATCGAGACAACTATGTTCAGGGGCATTTTCGAGACAACCATAGACGCCAAGGGGCGCACCAGCCTGCCGGCCAGATTCCGGGAAATCCTCGTCGGGACGCATGGCGACGAGCGCTTCTTCCTGACCAATTCGGTTCCGGTCGATCTGGGTGGCGGCCTGCACAGCTCCGGCCTGCTGATTTTCCCCTACAGGGAATGGTTCGTCTTCGAAGAGAATTTCCGCATCAGCAAGGGGTTCACCTCCGAACAGCGCAAAAGCATCATGCGCACGATCATTTCCCCGGCACAGGAGTGCTGCGCCGACAAGCTGGGACGTTTCCTGATCCCGCCGACGTTTCGCAAGAGCGCGGCCCTCGACCGGGAGGTCCAGTTCGTCGGCACGATGGACAAGATAGAAATCTGGAGCATGAGCGAATGGGACAAGGTCCGCGCCCAGGATGTGAAAAACTTCCCGAGCGGCACTGAAGCAGCCGCAGAGCTCGGTCTCTAGTGGCGGCGTTCCATCATCTTTCGGTTCTGCCGGATGAGGTCATCCGCTTTCTGGAGCCGGCGGACGGCAAAACATACCTGGACGGCACGCTGGGCGGCGGCGGCCATGCCTCGTTGATCCTTGAAAAAGCGCCGAAAGCATTTCTGATCGGCATCGACCGGGATCAGGCAGCGCTGGAGGCGGCAGGAGCGCGATTGGCCGGGTACGGTGACCAGGTCCGGCTGCTCCATGGCGATTTTGCCGACGTCGCCGAACGCTTGGACAACCTCGGCATAGCGGCGCTGGACGGCTTCATCCTCGACCTGGGGGTTTCATCGCACCAGCTGGATACAAGGGAGCGCGGCTTCAGCTTCCAGCAGGATGCACCTCTGGACATGAGGATGGACACCAGCAGCGGTGAAACGGCCGCGGATCTGGTGAACGAACGTCCGGAGACGGAACTGGAACGGATTATCGGCGAGTACGGCGAAGAGCGCTGGGCAAAGAGGATCGTGTCATTCATCGTCAAGGAACGGGCAGAGAGTCCGATCACGACCACCTTCCGTCTGGTGGACATCATCAAGGGGGCGGTTCCCAAAGCCAAGTGGGATGAACGGATCCACCCGGCCACCCGCACCTTTCAGGCGCTCCGCATAGCGGTCAACAGTGAGCTGGAAAGCCTGGAAAGGGGAATGCGGGCAGCCCTTGACCTGCTGAAACCGGGGGGGCGCGGTGTTATCATTTCGTTTCACTCGCTGGAAGACCGCATCGTCAAGCACATCTTCCGGGAATATGCCGAAGGGTGCACCTGTCCACGACAGATGCCGGTCTGTGTCTGCGGCAAACAGCCGCGGGTGAAGGTTTTGACCGGTCGGCCGGTAACGGCGACAGCTGCGGAAACAGACGAAAATCCGCGGGCGCGCAGCGCCAAACTGCGGGCAGTAGAGAAATTGTAACCCAAGAATCACACCCTCCCGGCCTCCCCTTATCAGGGGAGGTGCATTAGCTTCCCCCCTGGCAAGGGGGGCCTGAGGGGGGGTAAGGAGGTCATCATGGCACAGGTACGAACAGATTTCACAAAAGTAGCTGCACCAC
>JBAVTM010000026.1:0-13044 GCA_049696195.1 Desulfuromonadaceae bacterium
GTGCTGGCCGGCAGCGGCGTGCAGAAATTCATGGACACCATCAAGGACGAGCAGGAGATACTGCTGGCGGTCGCCGACCTCGCGATCCAGATTTTTGCTATCGAAAGCGTTGTCCTGCGCGCCGAGAAGATCCTGCCGAAACTGAGCGAGGGCAAAAAAACGTCGGTCACTGCCGCCGTCAAGGTATTCACCTTCAACGGCACGGAAACAGCAGCCTCCGCCGCTCGCCGCGCCGCCTACTACATCGAGGAGGGTGATACCCTGACCATGCTGCTGGCCGGCATCCGCAGATTCACCAAATACGATGCCACCGGGCTGCTCAAGGCCAAGCGGCAGCTGGCAGCGGCCTCCATCGAAGCAGAGAAATACATGTTTTAAAAGCACCGGGGCGACCATTGCGGCCGCCCCGCCCGGAGCTCCATGAAACAGCACACCGTACAGACCCCCTACATGGTCGGGGAAGTCCACTTCTACAGCACCGAACTTGACGGCGAACTTGTGCTGTTCGACACCGGTCCGCCCACACCGGAGGCGGAGGCGTATCTGCGGGAGAATGTCGATCTCGCCCGCCTGAAATACGTGTTGGTCACCCATTGCCACGTCGACCATTACGGGCTCGTCAACTATATCCTTCAGCAGAGCGATGCGGAGGTATTCATCCCGCGCAGGGACGCGATAAAATTTCAGCGCCACGCAGAGCGGATGGAACGAATTGGCGATCTCCTGGGCGAATACGGCTTTGGGACCGATTTTATCGTTCAGCTGCGGGAATCGTTTGAACGGAACAAGGTATTCCCCGCCACCCCGGAACGATTCCGGATTGTAGAGGAATCAGACGAACCGGCAAGACGCGGGATCAGCTACCTTCCCTGTCCGGGGCATTCCCAGAGCGATCTGGCCTATCTGGTCGGAGAATCGGCCGTGACCGGCGACCTCCTCCTCAGAAATATCTTTCAGGCTCCGCTGCTGGATATCGACCTGGAGAGCTTCGAAGGGCGCTTCCGCAATTACGATGCCTACTGCAGCAGCCTGGTCAACCTCGCACAACTGCGGGGTCGGCGCATCATGCCCGGGCACCGCCAGCATGTCGACGGGGTTGACCAGGCGATCCTCTTCTACGTCAGGACGCTGCTGGAACGGGCAATACGACTGCTCCCCCTGAGAAGGCTGGCCCTGAATGTAATAATCGAGCAGCTCTTCAAGGGGCGGCTGACCGAACCGTTTTTCGTCTATCTGAAAACTTCGGAGATAGTTTTCATGCTTGATTTTCTCGACAACCCGGCCCTGCTCAAGGGATCCCTGGAACAGATCGGGCTGTTTGATCAGGTCAGCACGTTGTATGAGACCGTTGTACGAGGGAGAACGCCATGATCGACACGCTGTTCCAACCGATTACCATCAACCGCATGGAGGTCAAGAACCGCATCTTCATGCCGGCAATGCATCTGAATATGGCCGAAAATTATGCGGTGGGTGACCGGCTGGTTGATTTCTATGCCGAGCGGGCGCGCGGCGGAGCCGGAATGATCACCGTGGGGTATGCCACCATCGATGAGCTCTCCGGTAATCCGGGCAACATCGGCGCCCACAAGGATATCTACATCCCCGGCCTGACCCGCCTCGCCACCGTTATCCGCGATAACGGCGCCCGTTCTTCGGTCCAGCTGAACCATGCCGGACGCTACAACCACTCCATGCTGACCGGCGGCAGGCAGCCGGTCGCCCCCTCCCCCATCCCGTCACGATTGACCCGCGAGACTCCCCACGAACTGGACATCGCCGAAATAGAGGAGATCATCAGCCGCTTTGCCCGGGCGGCGGGGCGCGTCAGGGAGTCCGGCTTCGACGCGGTCGAGATCCTCTCCGGCACCGGCTACCTGATCAGCGAATTCATTTCTCCGCTCACCAATAAACGGAAGGACCGCTACGGCGGCGACTTCGAGGGGCGTATCCGCTTCGGACTGGAAATCATCACGGCGGTACGTTCAAGCGTAGGAGGAGATTTCCCGCTGCTGGTCAGGATGAACGGCAACGAATTCATGAAGGGGGGCTCCAGCCGTCAGGAGCTCCAGGAGTATGCCGTCAGGCTGGCTGAAGCCGGGGTGGATGCCCTCTGCATCAACGTCGGATGGCATGAAGCGCTGGTGCCGCAGATCGTCACCGAAGTGCCGCGCGGCGTCTTCGGTTATCTGGCGCGCGGCATAAAAGAGCGCGTCGGCATACCGGTCATCGCCAGCCACCGCATCAACGATCCGGATCTGGCCCGGGAGATGATCGCCGATGGCCTCTGCGACATGGTGGCGCTCGGACGGGCACTGATCGCCGACCCGTACTTCCCCGAAAAGGCCCGCAGCGGGCATGAAGCCGACATAGTTCATTGCGTCGCCTGCGGCCAGGGGTGCTTCGACAACCTGTTCAAGATGAAGGCGGTGGAATGCCTCTGCAACCCCCGGGCCGGGTACGAGCGCTCACGGGCGATCACCAGGGTCGATACGCCGTTGAACGTGGTCGTGGTCGGCGGCGGAGCGGCCGGAATGAGCGCGGCGACTGCCGCGGCTGAGCGGGGGCACCACGTGACGCTCCATGAATCGGGCGACCATCTTGGCGGGCAGCTCCTGCTGGCAGGCGCGCCTCCGGGACGGGAGGAGTTTCTGGAACTGGCCGCCGACCTGGAACGGCAGCTGAAGCTCTCCGGTGCTGCGGTCGTTCTCGGCTCAACCGTCGATGCTCAGCATCTGAAGGAGGTACGACCGGATGCGGTGGTTCTTGCCACCGGCGGCCGGCCGATCACGCTCCCCATTCCGGGTGCCGATCTGCCGCACGTCGTCCAGGCATGGGATATTCTGACAGAATCAGTCACAACAGGCAGACGGATTGTAATAATCGGCGGCGGTGCCGTCGGCATCGAAACCGCACTGCTGCTGGCCGAAAAAGGGACCCTGTCCGGCGATGCCCTCAAGTTCCTGCTGGTCCATGAAGCGGAAAGCGTCGAAGAGCTGTACGGATTGGCAACACACGGCAGCAAGGACGTGACGGTAATCGAAATGATGGGGGAACTGGGCAAAAACTTCGGCAAGAGTACCCGCTGGGGGATGTTGCAGGATGTGGAACGGTATGGGGTCAAGACCCGTGCCTCGGCACGGGTGATTGAAATTACGCCCGACTGCGTCAGGATCGAGTACGAAGGAGTGGTCGAAGAGTTGCCCGCCGACTCCGTTGTGCTGGCGGTCGGAACACGCTCACACAATCCGCTTCAGGAGCTGCTGGCATCCAGCGGTATTCCGTTCCGGGTCGTGGGAGACGCACTTCTGCCCGCCATGGTCTTTGATGCGGTTCACCAGGGGTTTACAGCCGGCCGCGAAATCGGTTGACATTGTACGACAGGGAGATTCAATTATGAAAAAAGTGTTTATCGCATTAGCGCTGACAATATTTCTGTCAGGACCGGCAACGGCCCTGGAGGTTGCCGGTACACATCTGGATTCTACTGTGGCCGTCAACGAGCGACCGCTTCAATTGAACGGCTATGGAATCCGCACCAAATGGTGGGTAAAGGTGTATATTGGCTCACTCTACACCGCCAGGCCAATGTCCACGGTACCTGCTGTGATGGCGGATCCGGCGGACAAGCTGATTCGATTGAATTTTTTGCACAGCAAAGTGGATCGGGAAAAGATTACTGAGGCGATCAGAGAGGGCTTTGCCAACACCCGTATGGATGAGACCGACGTAGCCAGGAAATTCCTCGCTCTGTTCAGCCGCGACTTTTTGCGTGGCGATACAGTAGATCTCATCCTTGGTGGAGATGGAACGGTCGTTTACAAACATAACAGCCAGGTTATGGGTACGATCGCCTCAAAGCAACTGGTCAAGGGTATCCTCGGAATCTACCTGGGACCGGTACCCGCTGACGAAGCCCTGAAACGGGGTATGCTGGGCAAGGGTTAACCTAGAAAGGATCGCATCATGACTACCATATATTCAACACCCATCGAACTGCGCTTTTCCGATCTCGACCTCTACGGCCATGTGAACAGTGTCGTCTATTTCAGCTACCTTGAAACGGCACGGGTAAAAATGTTCGAAGGTTTTTTCCAGGAGTTGACCGAAAAGCAGATATTCACGCTGGTCGCCCATGCCGAATGTGATTACAGGCTTCCGATCCTGTTCGGTGACCGGTTGATCGTTGCAGTCGATGTGGCCAGAATCGGCACATCCAGCTTTGACCTCGATTATCGCCTCCACGACGGCGCAGAGAGGATCTACGCCACCGCCCGCACGACGCTGGTCTGTTTCGACAATGCGAAGAAGGTCACCGTCCCGGTGCCGGAATGTATCAGCAAAATGACAGGAGTATCACGGTAAGGGAGAATAAATGATGAACAGCGCCGGCACAACCGATCTGGTTCAAACCGAACTTCTGGAGGGGATTCTGACCGTTCGGATCAATCGACCCGAAAAAAAGAATGCGTTGAACACCGTCATGTACGGGAGTCTGGCGGATGCGCTGCTCCGTGCCGATGAAGAACCGGCGATACGGGTCGTCCTGCTCTGCGGCTGCGACGACTGCTTTACCAGCGGTAATGACATCGCCGATTTTGTCAATTTTCCGCCGACCGGACCTGACAGCCCGGTGCTCCGCTTCCTCAACGCTATCACCATGGCGGCAAAACCGATCGTGGCGGCCGTCAGCGGTTCTGCCGTCGGGGTAGGAACGACCCTGCTGCTGCATTGCGATCTCGTGTATGCCGCCGATACGGCAGTATTTCAGATGCCGTTTGTCTCCCTGGGGCTCTGCCCCGAAGCGGGTTCGACCCTGCTGCTGCCCCGGCTGGTCGGGCACCAGCGCGCTGCGGAACTGCTGCTGCTCGGTGAATCATTTACGGCCCAGCGGGCAGAACAGCTCGGAATTGTCACGGCAGTCGTCCCCCAGGCAGAACTCCTCCGTACAGCGCGTGCCAAGGCGCTGCGACTGGCGGCGCAACCCGCTGCAGCGGTCCGTCTGACCAAATCACTCCTTAAACGGGGCACTGCCGACAGGCTTCAGGAAACGACCACCTTCGAAATCAGCTGTTTTCTGGAACGGCTCTCATCGCCTGAGGCCCGGGAGGCACTGCAGGCGTTTCTGGAGCGGAGGAAGCCGGACTTTTCTCGCTTTGACTGAAGGAAGGCACCATGGGCACCACCCCGGCTGGATCATGACCGGTCAGTCTCTGCCATGCTTCCTGTCGCGCCTTTCTTCTTTCCATTCTTCCTTGTCACGGCGGCGCTCCTCCTTCAGCTCCTGCTTCCGCTCATGGCCGGGGCGAAAGTGGCGTCCGCGATAATGATCCCGATCATGGCGGTACACGCGATACTCCCGGTCGCGATACGAGCGGATCTGCTCGATCCGGTGCCTGCGGATCCCCGGCGGCAGCTCCCGGTAGGGGACTTCGATCCAGGGTCCGTTGTAATCCCCGGAGCGGTGCCAGCTGTTGCCATAATACAGATAGTAATAATCCGAGCTGAAGATGATGTCATAGGGGGTGTCTACTCCGACATAAAAACCGAGCCGGGAGGGGGCGACGAAGAGCGGCGCCGTTTCAAAATGGATTGACGGCGAGGACACGACCACCCGGGGAGCCGGCACACCGACATTTACATTGACACGCACCTCAGCCACTGCAGGCGATGCTGCCGCGATGGCGGCAATAACAAGCACCAGTACTGTTTTTTTCATGGATAATCTCCTTTCTTCATTTTATACGCAGACCACATCTAGCACATTCAGTGCCGACTTATTCCTTTTCGGCCAATACGCCCGCAGAGGCAAAGATACCGAGTGTTGCAGCCCTTATCCGATCCTGACAATCATTGCTTCCCCCTTGCCTGTACCTGATTTAAGGCAGCCGCGGCTTATTACGGACAGCCGCATCAGCCATACTGCCCAAACCCCTGATTGTAGCGGTGAAGGTACTCCGGAGCGGCGATCACAGCGGCGGATCGCCGAAGATCTTCACTCGGGGACCATAGTCGATCTGGTGAAACCGTCCCGAATCGCCATGATTATCGACGACCCACAGGTAGAGCCTTTTTGCCCCCTCCAGCAGCGGCGGTTTCAGTTCGTGATAGTTTCGCCCGTAGACCTTCCGGTCGTAGGCGCTGTAATATTCAATCTGCATCTCCTCGTCATAGAGGCCGATACAGCCGTGGGAGGCGGGGTAACCCGGGACGTCGCGGCCGTGGATAAAGTAGGAAGGTGTGGTGGGAAGGGACTTGTCCATGAAGAACCTGAGCCCGTAATGCATCGGATAGCGGCGGCCGATTTCTTCGACCCTGTACAGGTTGGAGGTGTGCCGGCGGTCAATGGCATCGATCCTGAATTCGCCATTGGGGACACGATGCCCTTCGATACCGACCGCTACGGGGAACGAGAGCACGAGTTCTCCATACTCGTAGGCCCCCAGGAACATCTCGGACTGGTCCACCAGAATGAACTTCTCGTCTGCCGCAGCCTCCGGATAGAAGGAGGGGAGCGGCGAAAACCCCTCGACATCCTCCAGCCGCCGGGGCGCCTTGATGGACATGCCGCCGTAGAAGTGGCGGCGGTCCATGCGGTTGAAGCGCAAAACATCCTGCCAGTAGGCCCCGAAAAGTTTCTCCGGGGTATCCTTCGATGACAGCTTCACACAGTCCCAGTCGATGGCGTCGTCGCTGGGAAAGCGGACCCCGCACAGCGACGTAAGCTTGGCCGCGGCACGGCTCTCGGCGGCGCAGAACACCAGCACGACAAGAAGGAGTATGGTTCGGACGAGGTATTTCATGAGGCTCCACTGACGTGCGGGAGGGAACAACCCCGTCCGCATCGACGGCATATATCTTTGATCCTCATGGTACCATGGATCCGGAAAAAGCCCAGGACAGCCGCCTGTTTCCGGGAAGATTCCGTGATGCCGGTTACTTCCGCCGATTGCGGCTGAACGGTACTTGTACAGGAAATGGCGCTGACAAAATGGCGGGGAAAGAGAACGGATTGCTGCTGTTGGCTGGTCTACTTGATCAGATTGAATTGATCGACGATCCTTTGACGGTAGGCGGTAATATCTTTTTCCAGCGATTGAAGCGTTGACACTTTCTGCTTGATGCTTTTGAGATGGGTGTCAAGAAGTTCGGTCAACCGCGGCATGATCTTCTCCGGCACCTTTTGTTCCTTGTCAAAGAGGATTGCAAGCTCCTTCATCTCTTCCAGGGAAAGCCCGAGTTCCTTGACTTTCAGGATAAACTTGAAACGCTTTACATCCGCTTTTTCATAATACCTGACTCGCCCATCCGTTCGTTTCGGGGGCTCTACCAGTCCCAGTTTTTCATAGAGCCTGATTGTCCTGGTTGTGATGCCGAGCGTCTCGGCCAGGTCACTGATCTGCATATGATCTTCGTTACTCAGCCTCATACTTCACCTCTGCGTCAATTATGAACCATATAAAGCCAGGTTCATTTTTTTGTCAAGATTTTTCCGGCAGATGCCAAGTTCAATATGCAATTTGCACTACTCTGCAACATCGGCTAGAATTGGAACCGATGCTTGAGCCAAAAGAACGGGGCCTGAAATTATGCTGACCGGAATTCCGTACATTCTTCCTCTGATTATCGGCCATCGCGGCGCATCACGGGATGCGCCGGAAAACACACTGGAATCCTTCCGTCTGGCCTGGGAACAGGGTGCGGATGGAATCGAGGCCGATTTCCGTCTCACCGCCGATGGCCGGATCGTCTGCATGCACGACGAAACAACCGCCCGGACAACCGGCGTTGACCTGAGAATAGCCGACACCACCCTGAAGGAGCTGCGGCGCCTTGACGCGGGACTCTGGAAAGGGGCGAACTGGTCCGGAGCGGAGATACCGACACTTGACGAGGTACTGGCAGCGGTTCCGCACGGCACCTGGCTCTTTATCGAGATTAAGAGCGGAGCGGAGATTATCCCCGCCCTGGAAAGGACCCTGCGGGGGTCGGGATGTTCTCCGGAGCGGATCAGACTTTTATCGTTCAGCGCCGATCTGATCTCTGAGCTCAAGCTGCGGCTGCCGGAATGGCGCGCCTGCTGGCTCTGCGATTACCGGCATACCCTGCTGGGCAACGTCTGGCGCCCATCACGGGAAAAAGTACTCGATACGCTCCGCCGCTCCGGTGCCGACGGACTGGCCAGCGCCAACCGGGCGTTCCTGAATCGTGATATCGTTGATACGCTTAATGGCCTCGGCAAGGAAACACATGTCTGGACCGTTGACCGATCGACCGCCGCACGGAAGTTGTGCCGGCTGGGCGTTGACTCGATCATGACCAATCGCCCCGGCTGGCTGCGGCGGCGGCTCGCGGAAAACCCCGCGCCATGAATCCGACACGGGAAGTGCTTCTGCAAAGGCTGGAGGACCGTACCAGGCCATGGGACATCATCGTGATCGGCGGCGGCGCCACCGGGCTCGGGGCGGCTGTCGATGCGGCCAGCCGCGGCTATCGCACCCTGCTGCTGGAGCAGGGGGACTTTTCCTGCGGGACATCGAGCCGCAGCACCAAACTTATCCATGGCGGGGTGCGCTACCTGCGACAGGGCAATCTGCCCCTCGTCCGCGAGGCGCTGCGCGAACGGCGCATCCTGCTCGCGAATGCCCCGCATCTGGTGCATGACGTCTCCTTTGCAATTCCTCTCTACCGCTGGTGGGAGCGCCCCTTTTACGGTATCGGCATGGCGCTGTACGATCTGCTGTCCGGCGCAGGCGGGCTGAAGCATTCCCGGCACCTCAGCCGGGAAGAAACCATTGATCTCGTTCCGACCGTCAGGCGGCAGGGACTTCGCGGCGGTATCGAGTACCACGACGGCCAGTTTGACGACGCCCGCCTCGCCGTCTGCCTGGCGCGAACCCTGGCCGACCTTGGTGGAACCCCGCTCAATTACATGAAAGTCAGCGGGCTTGCCGCTTCACAGGGGCGGATGGCCACCATCACGGCAATTGAGGGTGAAAGCGGCAGGGAATATCGCCTGCCCTGCCGGGCGGTGATCAACGCCACCGGCGTCTTTTGTGATCAGGTGCGTCGCATGGACGAACCGTCCTGTTCTCCCCTGATCACCCTGAGCCAGGGATCGCACCTGGTGCTTGATCGTGCGTTCCTCCCCGGCACCTGTGCCGTCATGGTTCCTCACACCGACGACGGCAGGGTCTTTTTCGCGATTCCGTGGCACGATCGTGTTATTATCGGAACGACAGACACTCCCCTTGCCGCGGTTACGCCGGAACCGGTTCCGCTGCCCGAAGAGATAGATTTTTTGCTGGCCCACGCAGGGCGCTGCCTCGAACGCCAGCCGACCCGCTCCGACATTCTCAGCGCCTTTGCGGGACTCAGGCCGCTGGTCGCAGGAAAGAGGGGACAGAAAACGGCACAACTGAGCCGTGAATACCTGCTGTCCGTTTCCGGGTCGGGACTTGTAACGGTTACCGGCGGCAAGTGGACCACCTACCGCAGCATGGCTGTTGCAGCCGTCGATGCCGCCGCCCTGCAGGGAGGGCTTGATTCACACCCGTCGGCCACCCATTCACTGCGCCTTCATGGGTGGGAGCCGCCGACATCCCCGACGGGACCATTGGCCGGCTATGGTTCCGACCGCGGGCTGCTTGAACAGCTGGCGGACGAACACCCCGCCTGGAAAGAGCGTCTGCACCCCCGCCTCCCCTATACCGTCGGCGAGATCGTCTGGGGGGTGCGCTACGAATGGGGAAGGAGCGTGGAAGATCTGCTTGCCCGACGCACCAGGGCTCTGCTGCTGGACGCCGAAGCCAGCCGTGAAATTGCCCCCCTGGTGGCCCGCCTGATGGCATTGGAACTTGGACGCAACCACGCCTGGCAGTCCCGGCAGCTGGAAATTTTCAACGCGACGGCACGACAGTACCTTCCGGCAGAAGAGGCCGTGAAGAAAGGACGGAGATGAAGTATTCCGCGTATCTTGCCACCGGCCAGATGATCGCTCTGATGCAGAGCTTCTCCAAGATCAAGGTCAGAGCCCATGGCCAGGAGTCGATTCCTGGTGGTTCGATCATTTTTGTCGTCAATCATTTCACCCGCATCGAGACCCTCCTGCTTCCCTATCACATTTATACATACACTCATGTGCCGGTCTGGTCGCTGGCCGATCAAGCCTTTTTTAATAGCCCCCTGAGCGGCTTCCTGGCAAAATACGGGGCGGTTTCGACCAGGAATCCCGACCGGGACCGCCTGATCGTTAAAACCCTTCTGACCGGTGAAACCAATTGGATCATCTTTCCGGAAGGGCAAATGATCAAGGACAAGGAAACCGTCACCAAGCCTTCGATTTTCGGCCTGCACCGGGGCAAGCTGCGCCATGCCCATACCGGGGCTGCAAACTTGGCGCTCCGTACCGAATTTTATCGAAAGCGGCTGAATTACCTGCTGACAGAAAACCCTGCAGAAGCAGAACGCCTGATGAACATGTTTCAGATTGAAGATATGATGCCGATTCTGACTGAAACAACATGGATCGTCCCGATCAACCTGACCTATTATCCACTCCGGGCACGGGAGAACGTGCTGAGTACGCTGGCCGATCGTTTTGCCCGTAACATTTCGGACCGGCTGCGGGAGGAACTGTTGACCGAGGGGACCATGTTCTTCGAGGGGGTTGATATCGATATCCGCTTTGGTCAGGCCATCCCGGTTTCGGAGTATCTCACCTCATCCCGCATCAGACAGGACATGTACTCCCTGCGGCAGATCAATTTTGATGACCAGCTCCCGTCCCTGCCGACGATGCGCCTGGAAGCAACGGCACTGATGCACCGCTTCATGTCCGATATTTACAGTATGACCACGATCAATCACGATCATCTTTTCGCATCGCTGCTACGGGCGTTCCCCTTTAACAAAATCTCCGAGGAGGATTTCAGGCGGCGCGTTTTTCTGCTTACCGACCTGGTTCCCGACAAAACGTCGATACTATGCCACCAGAGCCTTGAGATTGGTCAGGTTGCCCTGCTGACCGATGACCGGTATCATAAATACCGTGACTTCCTGGAGCTGGCCCGTGAAACCGGTGTTGTCCGCTGCGAAAATGGGTTTCTGTTCAGAAACAGCGCCAGTTTGTCTGCCGGCAGCGAATTTCACCGGATACGGATCAAAAATCCGCTCGGTGTCGCGGCAAATGAAGTGCAGTCGCTGACATGCCTTAAACGCCGGGTGCGCGTATTGGCGTGGCTGCCGGAAATGCTGGTCCGGCAACGGGTCGTTGATGTTCTGCAGCGGCAGGACGCCGATCAATTTGAAGCCGATTATTCACGATTCCAGCGCCCGGACGAGTCCAAAGAGCGGGCTGTCGGCAAACCGTTTCTGTTGAAGGGGAGGTCGCGGCGACTTGGAATAGTGCTGGTGCACGGCTTTCTGGCGGCACCCCGCGAAGTGCGTGAGCTTGCCGACTATCTGCACGGCAGAGGCTACTGGGTCTACTGTGTCCGCCTCCGCGGGCATGGGACTTCCGCTGAAGACCTTGCCACACGCACCGGAAGCGACTGGATCGAGGCGGTGGATATCGGCTATGCCTTGATGAGCGCCATCTGCACCCGGGTCGTGATCGGCGGCTTTTCTTTCGGGGGCGGACTGGCGCTGGACAGCGCCACTCGAATTACCGGACTGGCCGGAGTTTTTGCGGTCTCCCCCCCCTTTCGTCTGCAGGACATCTCTTCACGATTCGCACCCGCCTTCACAACCTGGAACAGGATCATGGACATGATTCATTTCCACGGGGTGACAAAAGAATATGTTGAGATCGTCCCGGAACGGGCGCTGATAAACTATGCACGGGTTCCGGTGGCGGCACTGGCGGAACTGGAGCATTTCATGGAAGATCTTGAACCGCGTTTGGCAGACGTGAAGGTGCCGACCCTGATCGTGCAGGCTCAAGCGGATCCGGTCGTCAATCCTGAAGGTACGGCGCTCCTGTACAATTGCATCGGAGCGGAGCAGAAGCAGTATCTCTCCTTCGACTTCAATCGCCATGGAATTCTTGCCGGGGAGGGGTCAGAAAAAGTTCATGCGGCGATCGCTGCGTTTATTGATACATTGTGAGCGGTGAGAGACGGGGAGCGAAAACAGAGGTGCGATTACTGCAATGCCGGGAAAACGATCAGGCCTGACTTTCTGACATTTGTGAGATGGTTTGACGTCCTGTATCCCGGAAAAACTTCAGCAACGGCATTTTCAGAAATCATATCTGCCTCGATTTTACATTTCCGGCGAAAGGAAGTTGGTTGCAACCTGCAGATATCCGGCCCGCTTCAGTACTCGCTCCGCATACCGGTAGCTCTTGCCGGGCGGCGCTGTACCCCCGTTATACCGTGCCAGCGCCTCTTTTTTGTTCCCCTTGGTGCTGTTCAGAAGGGCACGAATAATTCTTTCGGCCTGGCCTGCCTGCCCATGTATATCTTCCGGCACGGCCCCCCAGTCTGAGGCTTTTACCTGCCAGGCCCCCTGCTCCCCGGCCGAACCTACTGCGACCGGGTCGCCCCCGCTTTCTTCAATCGCGACACTGATCAGCAGGTTTGCCATCGGGCTATGCCTGACCGCCGCTACAAGCGCCGAAGGATTTGCGACCCCGTGGTCAGCGGCGAATCCCACCCGCAGTTCGTGGGCAACATCGAATATGTCGGAAAGCTTCGCCGCCAGGATTTTTTCTCTGCCGGCATTGACGCCCAGTTCCACCCCGAACAAACCGCCTGAAGCGGCTACTGCGACAGCCGACACCATACCCAGTACGGCTGTTGTCAGCGGCAGATAATATCTGTTACGCATATTCGGTATCTTCATTGTGCAGGACCCGATTCCAGTATTTGTATATCAGGGCGCCCCGGACCGGAAGCAGTTAAACCATCGAGGCCGAATTGCTGAATCGCCAGATGCATCTGTTCCGTAATATTTACCAGCTTCGGCTCCACTCCCCGGAGTCTGGCGCAAAGCAACCAGACTTTGAGAAGCTGCAGGCCGCACTTGTCGGCTTTTATAAGC
>JBAVTM010000027.1:0-1835 GCA_049696195.1 Desulfuromonadaceae bacterium
ATCATATCAGGGGCCAATTGATACTCGGCGACAGCTGCCCCTACTGTGGCTATGCCGATCCCTCCCGGGAAGGAACCTGCAAGAAATGCGACCTGTATCTGAATTTCTCGAAAGATATCTATCTCGAAAGGCACTTTGAAAACACCTTCGCGCAGCGCCTGAGCATCCGCTTAAGCCGGCTCAACCTTGAACATTTCCAGAAAATCATCCAATTCATCGATTCCAAACTATTAAAAGTGCAGCACCGCTCCCCGGACAAGGAATTTGTCGGCACATCACCGGCCATGCTGGCGGTCTTCGCCATGATCAGGAAGGTCGCCCCGACTGAAATGAGCGTACTCCTGCTCGGCGAGAGCGGCACCGGCAAAGAGCTTACGGTCAAGGCTCTTCATTCCATGAGCGCACGTAAAGACGGCCCCCTTGTTGCGGTCAATTGCGCCGCCATACCTGAGAGCCTGCTTGAGGCAGAGCTATTCGGCTACGAAAAAGGAGCTTTTACCGGTGCCTACGCCTCAAAAAAAGGCAAGTTCGAATCGGCTGACGGCGGCACCCTGTTTCTGGATGAGATCGGTGACCTTCCTTCCAGCCTTCAGGCCAAACTGCTGCGGTTCCTCGAAGACAGACTCATCGAAAGGGTCGGTTCTTCAGCTTCGAGAAAGATCAACGTGAGAATCGTTGCCGCCACCAACAGCGACCTGCAACGTTCAATGTCGGAGGGGCGATTCAGGTCAGACCTCTTCTACCGGTTGAATTCATTTACCATCAAACTCCCCCCATTGAGAGACCGGGGCGAAGACAGGGTTCTCCTGGCCAGGCATTTTCTGGAGAAATTCGCCGGCAATGAGCAGGGACCGAAAGATTTCTCCGGCGAAGCATTGGAAGCGATCAGGCGGCATTCATGGCCCGGGAATGTGCGGGAACTGGAGAATCGGGTCAGGAGGGGGGTTCTGATGTCGGCTGGGGAATTGGTGGATTCCGCCTGTATGGAACTGGATGAGGAGGACCCTCCTCAGCAGCAGCCCGATCCTGCGTCAAAGAGCATGCCATCGCAAAAAGAGCATGTTATCAGAGTACTTGAACAAAATGACTTTGTTATCGCCAAGGCGGCGCGAGAGCTTAACATCAGCCGGCCAAGTCTGTACGCCCTGATCAAGAAATACAACATCGGCAGGGACGGCATGTAAAAAAAAGTCAGAATCCATTGACACGCGGATCAAATCTGGTAAATCAACCAAGTGACTGTGACTGTTAGTTGCAAAATGCGCAGCAACAGTCACTCCTGATACAAGCGGATCACCCGAAGAAAAACGTTTTCTGTAGATTCATGCCTTGTTCAGGTTAATCCGATTTTGTTCGTTCTGACGTGCAGCAATAATTAATCTCTACAAAGCTGTCTTTACACCTGTTTTACAGCTGTTTTACACTTCCTTTACACTTTTTAACTGACACTCTGCCGGTGATCCAAGCTGAGTCTTCATAAAAACATAATGATTCCGGCTCAAGACCATTCTATTTTTAACTAGTATCCATTTTGGCATATTAAGTGCTATCAATTATCAGTAAAAACAGTCTCCATATTTTTAGATTACTGTCTTTGCTGTACGTGTCTGTCTTTTTTGTCACGACCATACCGATATCCGACAGAATATTTATTTATTATGTTGATATTTTCATAATATTTAATTAAATACGCGTACAAGAAAGCCGCCAATGAAAAAGCTGCTCACCCGATTATTAAGCCTTGCAATGAACAACAAAGGGCAAGGTCTCGTTGAGTACGCTTTTATACTGGCGCTGATAGCAATAGTTGTGACAGTTGCACTTCAGCAGTTTGG